>CAZXCO010000268.1:0-1888 GCA_964639095.1 uncultured Solibacteraceae bacterium | reverse complement strand
TATCTGGCGCAGCCCTACACATCCGCCGGAAGGGTTCCCACAGGAAAGGCTTTTCAGGATTTTGCCGGAGCGGCGCCGCCCTATCCGCTTCCCGCCGCCGACTGCGACCATATCTTCCGCGAAATGCAGTCCGGCGAGAGCCTGGAAAAGCGCGTGGAGATCGCCTCGCGTGTTCTCACGGAGATCACCCGCAACGTAGGCATTGCCGCCGCTCTCCCGGCCTCCGCTCAGGAACTGGAACATCTGGAACTGATTGGTCTTTCCGACCGCCGCGTTCTGATGATCGTGGCCACGCGCGACCGGATGGTGCGCAACCGCGTCGTCACCCTCGACCGCGAGATGTCGCAGGACAACCTGACCCAGTTGCGGAACTACGTCAATGCCAACTTCGCCGGCTGGACGCTCGAAAGAGCGCGGGCGGAGTTGTTGAGCCGCATCGAGGAAGAACGCGCCATGTACGATGCCGTTCTGCAGCAGTTGACGCTGCTTTATCAGAAGGGTCTTCTGATGGTGGATCAGGATCCCCAGCTTGCGATGGACGGCGCCTCCTGGCTGGTCGGTCTCGATCTTCACCTGACGCGGGAGAAGATGCGCGAGCTGTTCCGGGCGCTCGAGGAGAAAAAGCACGTAGTGGCGCTCCTCGACCGTTTCCTGGAACCTTTCCCGGGACAAGTCGGGATACACGTCGGGCTGGCGGAGGCGCATCCGGCGATGAGCGATCTGACTCTAATAGGGGTGACCGTGAATCTGCCGTCGGGCGTGCGGACGCGCGTTGCCGTTCTGGGCCCGATGCGCATGCATTACGGGAGAGTCATCTCGACCGTCCTCCAGATTGGAAGGACGTTCGAAGCTCTGCAGGCTTAGGTATCTGGCCCGCCGGAAGGCCCGGCGCCCGTGGCTTCAACCCGCTCGAATGCTAACCTGAAGCAGGAAATTTTCAGACAAGAATTCACGTGGAACACAAAGAAGCACAGCAAAAGATCGACGAAGTGGCGCCGGAGAGCGCGCCGGAAGTGGAAAAGCAATCGGATCTTCTCGACCAGTTGCGCATCGAGCGTGATGGTCTGAAGGCTGAACGCGATGAAATGAAGGAACTTCTTCTGCGACGTCAGGCGGAGTTCGACAACTACCGCAAGCGTACCGAGAAGGAGCGGTCCGAGTACCTGCAATACGCGGGGATGGAGCTGGTCCGCGAACTCCTGCCTGTCATGGACGATTTCGAACGCGCCATGAAGGCGGACGGAGGCGCTTCCGACTATGCCAAAGGGGTGGCAATGATCCACACCCGGATGTTTGAGACCCTGAAAAAAATGGGACTCGAACCGATCGAAACGGCCGGCAAGGAGTTCAATCCTCATCTCCATCAGGCAGTTGAGCGGGTCGAAACCAATGACAAGCCCGACGGGAGGATCCTCGAGGAATTTCAGCGCGGTTACAATTTTAAGGGGAAGCTGCTGCGGCCTTCCATGGTAAAGGTCGCGGTGCAGCCCTGAATCTCGAGAGTACGAATCAGAACGAAAAATGCCGGCGACAAAACGCGACTATTACGAAGTACTGGGCGTTGACCGAGGCTCGGGCGAGCAGGAACTGAAAACGGCATATCGCAAGCTGGCGATGCAGTTTCATCCGGATCGGAATCCCGGCGATCACGAGGCCGAGGAGAAGTTCAAGGAAGCCGCCGAGGCCTACAGCGTTCTGTCGGATCCCCAGAAACGAGCCGCCTACGACGCTTACGGTCACCAGGGACTTTCCGGCATGGGCGGGGGCGGTTTCGACCCTGGCGCCATGGATCTGGGCGACATTCTCAGCCAGGTCTTCGGGTTCGGTGATGTTTTCGGCGGCCAGCGCGCCGGCCGGAGCCGCCCGACGAAAGGCGACGATCTCCGCT
>CAZXCO010000267.1:0-3305 GCA_964639095.1 uncultured Solibacteraceae bacterium | reverse complement strand
GCAGGGCGAACCGGCAAGGTCGGTAGCCTATGGCGCACTGGTGGGCGACAAGCCGTTCCATCTGCCGTTCACCGGTACGGCGCCGGTGAAGAAGCCCTCGGAGTTCAAGGTCGTGGGCACGCGCGTGCCGCGGAACGATATTCCCGAGAAGGTCAGTGGCAAGTACGTCTACATGCAGCATGTGCGCGTGGCGGGCATGCTGCACGGGCGCGTGGTGCGGCCGCGCGGGCAGGGCGTTTACGCGGAGGGCGCGAAGGTTCTGAGCATTGATGAAGCGTCCATTCGCGGGATTCCTGGAGCGCGCGCGATACGCCGCGGCGATTTCGTCGGAGTCGTCGCGGAGAACGAGTGGGACGCGGTTCGCGCGGCTCAGCGTCTGAAAGTCACCTGGGATCGGCCCGCCGCCCTTCCCGGCAATGCGGGTCTGTTCGACTCGATGCGCGCCGCGAAGACCGCGGACCGCGTCATCCTCGAAAGGGGCGACGTGGAGGCCGGATTCCGCGCCGCCGCCCGGATGGCCTCCGGGAAGTATCACGGGCCTTATCAGGCTCATGCGCCGTTCGGGCCGAACTGCGCGCTGGCCGAGGTGATGGCGGATGCGGCGCTCGTGAAGTGCTCGACTCAGGACGTCTATGCAACGCGGAACAACCTGGCGCGCATTCTCGGCCTGCCGGTTGCAAACGTGCGCGTGCAGTATTACGAAGGCTCGGGCACTTACGGGCACAGTTGCTACGACGATGTGGCGCAGGCCGCCGCGATTCTTTCGCAGGAGGCCGCGCGGCCCGTGCGGCTGCAGTTCATGCGATGGGATGAACTCGGCTGGGACAACTACGGCCCGGCGCACGCCGGCGAGGTCCGCGCGGCCGCCGATGCTTCGGGGAAACTCGTGGCCTACGAGTATCAGGGCTGGCAGCACAACTGGAGTCTGGTCGAGACATCCGAACAACTGGCGCGCGGCCGGGCGGCGGCGGAGTGGCCCGGTTCGGCCGCCCAGGGAGTCAGCGCCGCCAACGTCGGCGGCGTTTACGCGACACCGAATGTGCGTCTCGTGAATCACACGCTTCCTGGCACGGCGTATCTGAAAGGCGCGTGGTTGCGCTCACCGCTCGATCTTTCCGTGTCGTTTGCCTCGGAGCAGACGATCGACGAACTGGCTTACGAGTTGAATATCGATCCTTACGAGTTCCGCCGGCGCAACATCACCGATCCCCGATGGATGGGCGTGCTCGACGCGGTGGCGAAAGCCGCCACCTGGACGCCGCGGCGCGCCGCTTCGCAACGGGCGACGGGCCGGATTCTGAAGGGGCGGGGCATCGGTCTCGGGACGCATCTGGTTTCGCACGGCGGCGCAGTGGCCGAGATCGAGGTGGATACGGAAACAGGCCGCGTCGTGGCGAAGCATATGTATGGAGCCATTGATGCCGGCCTCGTCGTGAACCCGGCGTTTGTGGAGAACCAGATCAGCGGCCAGCTGGTGCAGACCTGCAGCCGCATGTTCAAAGAAGAGGTCACGTTCAACCGGACGAACGTCACCAGCCTCGACTGGAACAGCTATCCGATTCTTCGCTTCGACGAGTGTCCCGAAGTGACGGCGGTCGTGGTGCAGCGCCTCGATCAGAGACCTTCGGGCGCGGGCGAAGAAGTGATGGCCGCTGCGGCGGCCGCGATCGGAAATGCGTTTTTCGATGCGACGGGAGTGCGCATGCGCGAATATCCATTGACTCCGGCGCGCGTTCTGGCGGCGCTGAAGAACGGATAAGCGGCGCCGTTTATACCTGCGGTTTCCGTTTGACGCTGCAAATCGAAGCTGACATACTGTCTCAAATTATGCAGCGACTCCTACTCCTGATCCTGGCCGGAAGCGCCGTTGCTTTTGGAGCGATTTCCGATCCCCTCCGCATCGATACGGGCCTCATATCGGGCACGGCGGCATCGAGCGGCGATGTTCGCATTTTCAAGGGAATTCCCTATGCCGCGCCTCCGGTCGGCGATCTGCGTTGGCGGCCGCCGCAGCCCGCTGCGCATTGGGACGGAGTCCGCAAGGCCGACGAGTTCGGGCCCGTCTGCATGCAGAACCGCGGGCGCAACGCTTCGGGTCCGGCTCCGAGCGAAGACTGCCTGTACGTGAATGTCTGGACGGCGGCGAAATCCGCGACAGAGCGGCGGCCCGTCATCGTGTGGACCTACGGCGGAGGGTTCACCGGCGGCTCGGGCTCCGAGCCCCGCTATGACGGGGAAGCGCTCGCGCGCAAAGGCGTCGTTTTTGTGACCTACAATTACCGGCTCGGCCCGTTCGGCTTTCTTGCCCACCCCGAACTGACCAGAGAATCCGGGCACAATGCGTCGGGTAATTACGGCCTGATGGATATGGCCGCGGTCCTGCATTGGGTACAGAGGAATATTGCAAGCTTCGGCGGTGATCCGAACCGGGTGACGATCGACGGAGAGTCGGCGGGCGCCATCCTGGTGGCCACGATGGTGGGGTCGCCTGAAGGTAAAGGCCTGTTCAAGCGCGCCATCGCGCAGAGCGGGGCCTGGATGGGGATCGGCATCGGCCGCATGACCACGCGGGAGCAGGCGGAAAAGGCCGGCGTGAAACTGGCCGAGTCGCTCGGGGCGACGACTCTGGCGGAACTGCGGGCAAAGTCCGCCGGGGAGATTCAGAAGAACGGGCGGAGCGCCGGAGTTATTGTCGACGGCTGGTACGTGCCGGAAGATCTCTCCCTGACCTTCGCCAAAGGCGAAGAAAACGACGTCGATGTGCTTGTGGGATCGAATCGCGACGAGGGCACATTCTTCGCGCGTCCGGGTACGGCGGCGAGCGCCGCACAGTTCGAGAGCCGCGCCAGAGAGCGGTTCGGAGACCTGACTCCTTCCTATGCAAAGCTCTATCCGGCCGGCAGTGACGCCGAGGCGGCGGCTGCGCAACTGGCGACGACGCGCGACGAGATGGGCTGGCACATGCGGACGTGGGCGCGGCTGCAGGAAAAAAAGAGAAAAGACAAGGCGTACCTTTATTTCTTCACGCACGTGCCGCCGGTCGCGGAAGGGCGGCCCTCACGGGGCGCCACACACACAGCGGAACTTCCCTACATGTTCAACAACCTGCTCCCGGGAACGCCGTGGACCGAGGCCGACAGGAAGCTCGCCGACATGATGTCGTCTTACTGGGCCAATTTCGCGGCGACTGGAAACCCGAACGGCAAGGGGCTTCCCGAATGGCCGGTTTACAGCGGGAAGGCGGAGCATGCCATGGTTCTCGGGGATACCGTCAGCGTCGGCACCGGTATCCATCCGGACATTCT
>CAZXCO010000266.1:0-1964 GCA_964639095.1 uncultured Solibacteraceae bacterium | reverse complement strand
AACGCCGTCAATGCGACAGGCCAGGTTGTCGGCTACTCGAACACGACCGGCGACACCGCGGTCCATGCTTTTCTCTACGCCGGCGGCCAGATGACCGACCTCGGCACGCTCGGTGGCGACTACAGTATGGCCCGCGCCATCAATGACCGGGGCGCCATCGTGGGCATGACCAGCGCCGGAGCATTCCTTTACACCAACGGAGCCATGATCGATTTGAATACCACCATCGACCCGGCATCCGGCTGGAAGCTGGAGGATGCCACCGGGATCAATGCCAGCGGCCAGATCGTGGGCTATGGCGTGAAAGACGGCAAGACATCCGCGTTTCTGCTCGACCCTCTTTCGCCGCAGCCGGATGCGCAGGGATCTCTTTCCAGTACAACGCCGCTGGAGACGCCGACAGCCGCTGCCGGCCGCGTGAACTTCGAAGAATACGAGTATCCCGATTTCAACGTCTATACGGACAACCCCACGCCCGCCTGGAAGCAGTGGATTGACGATCACTTTTACCGGATGAGCACCACGTCGCCGTACTTCGATGCGCGGCTCTCCTGGTTCCCGCGCGCGGTTGCCTACATCATTTCGTATGGCATCGGCATCCACGACCCGCTGGTGCAGCAGCATCCCGAGTGGATCATGCACGATCAGGCGGGAAATTTTCTCTACATTCCCTTCAACTGCAGCGGCGGCACCTGCCCGCATTATGCGGGCGACATCGCGAACCCCGCCTTCCGTGCCTGGTGGATTGCCAACGCGCAGGCCGAACACGCGCACGGGTACGAGGGAATCTGGCTGGACGACGTCAATCTGGATTTCCTCGTCTCCGACGGAAATTCGAATCCCGTTCCGCCCATCGACTTTAACACTGGAAAGCCGATGACGGAAGATGCCTGGCACACCTATATGGACACTTATCTGGAGCAGATCCGATACAGTTTCCCCGGGGCGCTCATGGAGCACAACTCGGTATGGTTTGCCGATACCAATGGCGTGCGCGATGAGAACCCGTATATCCAGAGGCAGATTGCGGCCGCGGATGTCATCCATCTCGAGCGCGGCATCGGCAGCGACCCCGGGCTTCATGGCGGCACCGGCCTCTGGTCCGTGTGGGCGATTCTCAAATATATAGACCGCGTTCACCAGAAGCAGAAACCGGTCGTCTTCCAGGATTTCGTCGTCGATCCGGCGCAGCAGGAGTATTCCGCGGCTCTCTACTTCCTGGTCTCGAACGGCCGCGACACAACCGGCGACCACAGTTCAACGCCCGACAGCTGGTGGCCGGGTTACGACGTCAATCTGGGAATACCTTCCGGCAGCACATGGGATTACAGCCGCGGCATCTTCGGCCGGTCCTTTGCGAACGGCATTGTCCTGGCCAATGAACCGGAAACGGCTCCGACCACCGTCTACCTCGACGCCGTCTACGCCCGGCCGGATGGTTCTCTCAGCACCATGGTGACGCTCGCCGCAAAACAGGGCGCGGTCCTCACCAGAGTCGGGCCGATATCGGGAGGCAGATGGTTGAGCGATCTGAATTGGCTCTCGGCGACGAACGGTTATATGCAGATCCAGCGGGACCTCACGACAAACGGGGACGTTCTGACGCTCAACGGAAACAGGTATATGAAGGGCCTGGGAGCACACGCCGATTCCGAAATCCACTACGATCTCGGGCGCGCCTGCACGGCGTTTACGGCCACCGTCGGCATCGACGATGAAGTGCCGCCCGGCACGGGTTCCGGCGACTTCCAGGTTTTCGCCGACGGCGTGAAGAAATTCGACAGCGGGCATATGACGGGAGGCAGCGCGGCCCAGCCGGTCAATGTTGATCTCACGGGGGTGGAGGATCTCGCCCTTGTGGTCAGCGACGGCGGTCTGGGGACCGGAAATTCGCATGCCGACTGGGCAGGAGCGCGCCTGAACTGCACCGGCTTCTGAAAAAGACTCTCTCGGACGACCGGCAG
>CAZXCO010000265.1:0-4131 GCA_964639095.1 uncultured Solibacteraceae bacterium | reverse complement strand
ATTGACCGTCACGCTGACGCCGCCAAGCGATGTGGGCGCTGTGGTCCCGTTGAATGCCTGGTCCCAGGTTTGCGTGACCGTCGACAAGTTCGAACCGTAGATCGTGAAATACATGTTGGAGCTGAAATTTGTATTCCCGCTCCACACGGGGATGGCCGTATTTGTGGCGGAGATCGCGGGGATTCCCGCGGGCGTCTGGCCGATGACCTGAAGCGAATTGTCGCTCGCGTCCACAAACGTCTCGAGGAGCCCGTTGGAATCCGCCATAACGGCCGGAGGACTGGCAAGCGTGCTCCCGAGGCTCTCCCATGCGGACCACGTGGTGCTTCCCGCGCTGGTCTGCGAGGCATGCCAGAGCGCATTGTCCGTGCCGCGTCCGAGGACTTCGAGCCGCCCGTCGCCGTTTGCCGCCACCGCCACATCGCCCGAAATTTGTCCGCCCATCGGGCTCCAGTCCGACCAGTCGTAGCCGCCTGCGGTGGTTTGCGAAGAAGTCCAGACGGAGCCGTCGGACCGTACGGCAAAGAGCTCCAGGCGCCCGTCGGAATTCGTGCCGATCACAGGGGCGCTGACGGTGCCGCCGAGCAGGCACCACCAGGAAGACCACGAATCGGAGCCGGCGCTGTTCTGGATGATCCACCAGTACTTGCCGTCGGAATCACCAGCGAAAAGAATGAGCCGCCCGTCGGCGTTGCGTGCAACGGTTGGCGCGCGGTCCAGCTCGCCGACGATCTCCTCGCCGGCCGACCAGTTGCCTCCCGGTGTCTGCTGCCAGGTGTGCCAGAGGGAGCCGGTTGTCGTGTGGATGAAAACTTCGAGGCGGCCATCCGCATTGATGCCCACCGCCGGTGTGTCCTTGCCCTGTCCTCCGATCGAACTCCAGGCAGACCATGTCGCGCCGTCCGGAGTGTCCTGAATCGTGTGCCAGATGGCATTGTCGGATCCGAGCGCAAATACCTCGAGACGCCCGTCTTTGTTCACGCCCACGGCCGGATCGCTTGTGAGCATTCCGCCCATTCCGGACCACGATGACCAGGCCGAGCCGCCCGCCGTAGTCTGTACGATGTGCCCGAGCGTATTGTCCGCGAACCGCGCGAAAGCTTCGAGGCGGCCGTCCGCATTCCGTGCGACCGCCACTTTTCCGATAATGTTTCCTCCGAGATTGGCCCACGGGGTCGTGGCGCCTGCCGCTATATAAATGACCGTGAAAAATCCGCCGATAAGGCGTGAAAAAGACATCGCGAGGCGATCTTAGCTTCCGGCCGAAAGAAGGGTCAACCGCTTGCAGTGTCCACATTCACAAGCATTCCCGTGCCAGTGTGTCCAGCGGGACAACGGCAATAAAGGGGATTGCGCGGAAATGTGCAGGTGCGCCTTTTGATATAGAATCGTGGAGCCGTAGCCATTCAAGGTCATCAGAGGTGAACCTATGTCTCGCGGAACGATTTGGTTGTTCGCGGTCGTTATCCTCTCCGGCTCCGTTGCGATCACTCTCGCGCAGCAGTCCTCGCACAAGCTCCCCCGCCGCGTCGACGAAGCCGCATTGGCAAATGCGGGCAACACTGGCGAAGAATGGATCAGCTACAACCAAAACTGGTCCGAGCAGCGCTACAGCCCGCTGAAGCAGATTGACGCCGGAAACGTCAGCAGGCTCGGGCTGGCGTGGTCATACGATATTCCGTCGGCTGCCGGCCGTCCCCAGACGCACCAGGAAGGAACGCCGCTGGTTCACAACGGCGTGCTGTACAGCATCGCGCCGTGGAGCGTCGTCTATGCGGTGGATGCGCGCACCGGCCGCGAACTCTGGCATCAGGACCCTGACGTCAACCAGGAAGTCTGGCAGTCGCGCATCTGCTGCGGCGTGGTGAATCGCGGCATCGCGATGTATGAGGACAAAATCATCGCGCCAGTGATCGATGGTCGTTTGCGCGCGCTCGACGCGCAGACCGGCAAGGTTCTCTGGGAAACGCGCGTTTCTCCGCAGAACATGCCTTACACGATCACCATGGCGCCGCGTGTCATCAAAGGCGGCAAGGTCATTATCGGCGTGAGCGGCGGCGAGTACGCCGTGCGCGGGTTCTTCGACGCTTACGATGTGGAGACCGGAAAGCGGGCCTGGCGCTTTTACACTGTGCCCGGCGACCCCTCGAAGCCATTCGAAAACGACGGGCTCGCGGAAGCGGCGAAGACCTGGAGCGGTGAGTGGTGGAAGCTCGGTGGCGGCGCGCCGGTGTGGAACGGGATGGCGTACGATCCGGACGCCGATATCGTTTACGTCGGCACCGGCCAGCCCGGGCCCTGGACCGACGTCTCGCGCGGACCCGGAGACAACCTCTATGCCAATTGCATCATCGCAGTTCGCGGCGCCACGGGGAGGCTCGTCTGGCATTACCAGGAAGTTCCCGGCGACGACTGGGACTACGATTCCATCGCCGATCTGATGCTCGCCGATCTTTCCATCAATGGCGTCGAGCGCAAAGTGATTCTGCATGCGCCGAAGGACGGCTTTTTTTACGTGCTCGACCGGCGCACCGGTGAGTTGCTTTCCGCCGATCCCTGGGTGACGGTGACCTGGGCATCCGGCGTGAATCTGAAGACCGGACGGCCGGTCATCAATCCCGAAGCGCGGTATGGCAACGACAACGTGAGCGTCATGCCGGGACCGGGCGGCGGGCATGTCTGGCCTCCGTGGTCTTATAATCCGGCGCTCGCGATGGTTTACATTCCGAGCACAATCGGGACGCCTTACAACTATCGCGCGGATCCCGATTTCAAACCCTCTCCGACCGATATCGGGCCCACGGGCCGCGGCCGCATGAATATGGGGACGGCATTCGGACGCGGCGGCGCGGGTCGCGCTGAAGGAGCAAACGGCGCAGCGGGAAACGGTGGACGCGGCGGCACGGCGGGCGCGAATGCGGCGCCTCCGCCCGGCGTGGATCCGGCGGTCGCGGCTGCTGCCGGACGCGGGCCGGCCCCAGCGGCTCCGGCCTCACCTTCAATTCCTGCGATCGGACCCCGGGGCCGCGGCAACATTCTGGTCGCGTGGGACCCGATTGCGCGCAAGGAAAAATGGCGCGGACTGTCGGCGGGTTACAACCAGGGAGGAACGCTCGCGACCGCCGGAAATCTGGTATTTTCCAGCGTGAATACGCGCCTGCTGGCTTATCGTGCGGATACGGGCGAACAACTGCTCGATCTCCCGACCGGTCTGGCGCAGCTCGGTCCTCCGATGACCTTCGAAATCGACGGCAAGCAATACATCGCGCTGGCGGGCGGCCCACCGCAAGCTCCAGGCGCGGGCCGTGGAGCGAATGCGCCCGCTCAGCCGGCGGCGCCTCCGCATCCATCGAAGTTGCTGGTGCTCGCAGTGGATGGAAAGCCGCTCGTTTCGGGAAACCGCTAGGTGCGGAGCGCCACCTGCGAGCTAAGACCAGAGGCGCTTCGACGCCAGTCGGGCTCCATCGCGGAGCGCCTCGAACTTAGCCCAGATCACCTTTGGGTGAACTTCCGTGTTGTATGTGGCCTGCGACGAGAAGCCGCAGTCGGCGCCGGCCAGGACGTTCTCGCGCCCTACGAGCCGGGCAAATCGCGTCAGCCGCTCGGCGATCAGCTCCGGGTGTTCGACGATATTGCTGGCGTGGGTGATAACCCCGGGGATCAGCACCTTCCCCTCCGGCAATTTGAGCGTTTCCCACAGATGGTACTCGTGCTCGTGGCGGGGATTGGCGGCTTCAAAGCTGTAAGCGCCGGCGTTCACTTTCAGCATGTGTCCCGCAACCTCTTCAAGTGGCGCTTCATGGATGCGCGGCCCCTCATTGATTCCGTAGCACGTATGGAGGCGAACCCGCTCCGGCGGGATGCCCCGCAGGCTCTCGTTGATGGCTTCGACGTAAATGGCCGCCCGCGCCTGGCGTTGAGCCGGATCCAGACTGGGGTCGCCGAAATTCTCCGAGAGGAATGGGTCGTCAATCTGGAGGAAGAATCCGGCGTCGATGATCGCCTGGTATTCCGTGCGGAGCGCGGCTCCGACCGCATGGAAGAATTCCTCGTCGCTCTTGTAGTATTCATTGGCGCCGACGCCGCTCGGTGCGACGGAAGGCATGAACACGGCGTGATGTTCGACTCCTG
>CAZXCO010000264.1:0-4682 GCA_964639095.1 uncultured Solibacteraceae bacterium | reverse complement strand
TGAAGTCCGGCCGGCGCTGGTGGCGGCGTGCGCCATGCTCTGGCTCTCGATGGCCGCCCCGGCGCCGGCGGCGCTGAGCGGATTTTCTTCCACCTATGACAACGCCCGGCAGGTGAGACTCAGTGGGCCGGTCACCCGGATCGACTGGAACAATCCGCATGCGTTCGTCTTTATCGACGTGCGCGACGGCAGCGGAACCGTTACCAACTGGGCCGTCGAGATCGGCAATCCTCTCGATCTCGATCAGGCCGGATGGAAGCGCAGCGCGGTCCATATCGGAGATATTGTCAAGGTCGAAGGTCTGCCGGCCCGGGGGCAGAAGAGGCAGGCATTCGCAAAATCGGTGGTGCTGGCGCGGACAGGCGCGAAGATCTTCGTCGAGTCGAACAGAAAGCCGGCGGCGCCCAAAGCCGAACCTGCGCCGCGCTGGCCGGACGGTCAGGTGCGGCTCGGCCCCGCGCCCGGCAAGAAGGGCTATTGGGGACGCGCAAGTTCGCCGAGTCTGGTGGAGAACAAAGGCGCCGCCATTGCGATGAACGAGGAAGGGCTTCTGCAGAACCTTGCCGACATCGACCGTGTGGCGCCATTTCTGCCCTGGGCGAGGGCGGTTTACGAATACCGCCAGCGCAATCTGCTGAAAGACGATCCCATGGGCCGCTGCCTTCCACCCGGAGGCCCCCGGCAGTTTCAAACCCCGCACGGATTTCAATTCATCGAGCAGCGTGAGCTGGGGCGCATCCTGGTGCTGCTGGGCGGCGGTGACCGCAACTGGAGAGTCATATATACTGATGGGCGTCCGCAGGGCCAGGCGGATGAAGTGGTGCGCAGCTACTATGGCAATTCGGTCGGCCATTGGGAGTCCAGCGGAAAGGCCCAGGGAGTGAAGGATACTTTGGTGGTCGATTCGATCGGCTTCAACGAGAAGTTCTGGCTCTCGAGCGGCGGCCTGCCGCACACCGAAGCCCTTCATCTGACAGAGCGCTTTTCGAGGCCGGATCTCAACACGCTGAAATATGAAGTGACGGTGGACGATCCGGAGACTTATACCCGACCGTGGACCGGCAGTTGGACCGCGCAGTGGGTCCCCGACCAGGAAATACAGGAGTATTTCTGCGAGGAAAATGCGGAGTCGACATTTATCCGCTGATTGGACGAGAGGAATCGTTATGAAACCTGGCTTTGGTATAACACTGGCTGCGTTGGCCTTGATGACAGTGGCGCCGGCATTCGCGCACCATTCCTTCGAGGCGGAGTATGACGGATCCAAAACCGCGACGGTCACCGGCATCGTCACCAAAGTGGACTGGGTCAATCCTCATGCCTATATCTTCATCAATACGAAGAATGACGCGGGCGTCACGAAAGAGATGCGATTTGAACTCGGCCCGCCCTACGCGCTGGTCAGGAACGGCTGGAAAAAGGACACGGTGAAAATCGGGGACAAAATTACGCTCGAAAACGCTGCCACGGCAAAGGATCCGAAGAATAACTGGCTGGGCGCGCTGCCGACGACGTTCCTGATTCCCGCGAGTGGCACGAAATTGCCCACGAGGTAACGGTGAGCCGAAGAGCGGCGGTTCTGGCTTTTCTGTTCCTGGCCGCGACGGCCGGCTGGGCGCAGAAGAAGGCGAGTGATCCGGTGACGGCGCCTGTGCCGCGCTGGCCGGATGGAAAAGTCAATCTGGGATCGGCTCCCGGCGAAGAGGGATATTGGGAAACCCGGCCGGGAGCGGGTGGCTTTCGCCCGGATGGTCCTGTGCCCTTTCAGCCCTGGGCCAAAGCGGTTCACGATTATCGCCAGAAGACATTCTCGAAAGACTCCCCGCTGGTCGACTGCAAAGCCGCTCCGGGGCCCTCTTTTTTCAATTCGCCCGGCTTCGAATTCGTCGATGTGCCGGAACTCAAAGAACTCTTCATCCTCAACATTGCCGGGCCGCATTCGTGGCGCGTGATCTACATGGACGGGAGGCCGCATCCCACAGGGGACAATCTGCGCCCCACCTTCCTGGGACATTCGGTTGGCCACTGGGAAGGCGATACTCTGGTGATCGATTCGGTCGGCTTCAATGAACGGATCTGGCCGCTCGGAACCTGGCCGACCACATCGCAGCTTCATCTGGTGGAGCGCATCACACGCCCGACGCTCGGAACGCTGAATTACGAAGTGACCATCGACGACCCGGGCGCGTACACAAAACCCTGGAGCGGCCGCTGGGCCATAACCGGAAAGACCGGCTCCTCCTGGATTACGAACGGCGAGATGTTCGAGTATATCTGCGAGGACGCGGGGAAGTAACGGCCGCTGAAACGGTGGTCCTGCCTCTATTACTGCTGCGCTGGCAGCGAGCGATACTTTCGGAGTAATTCGTACAGTACGACAGCGCCGGCGGACGCCACATTCAGGGAGTGTTTTCTTCCGAGCATGGGAATCCGGATTTGCGTGTCGGCGAGGGCCGATGCTGCCGGGCTCAACCCGTCGGTCTCATGGCCGAACACCACGCACACCGGAAAGCGCGGCTGCCACGCGAAAAGATCGATCGAATGGATGCCTGTCTGGACGGCGGCAATCTCATAATTTGAGCGGTGCAGTTCCCGGAGCACGCTCTCCGCGTCGCGACTATGCTGCCATGGCACCGTCTCTTCAGCGCCCAGAGCCGTCTTCGTGATCATCCGCTGCGGTGGATAGCCTGTGATGCCCGCGAGGTAGAGTTTTTCGAGCGCAACAGCGTCCGCTGTCCGGAAAAATGCGCCGACATTGTAGAGGCTCCGGACATTCTCCAGCAGAACACAGACAGGCAGCAGCCGGATGTCCTCCCAGGCGGCTCCGGCCTGAGTGACGCGCCATGGAATACGGGTATTGCCGGGCTCATCCGGCGGCTGGAAGGTCAAAACGAGATCGTAGCATCAATAAACTATTAAAAGACTGCGGAAAATGAAACTCTGTCCTGGCGCGCGCATCCGTTTAAAATGGTGGTTTGTTGATGCTTTCCATTGTTGTCCCGATACATAACGAAGAGCATTCGATTCTGCCGCTCTATGATCGCCTGACTTCTGTTTTGATCAGGCTGGGCGATCCTTACGAAATTCTCTTTATCGATGACGCATCGACGGACCGGAGTTACGAACTGCTCTCCAACCTCGTGCAGACCGACCCGCACCTCAAGGTGCTTCGGCTGCGCCGCAATTTTGGCCAGACCGCGGCGCTTTCCGCCGGGTTTCACGAGGCGAGAGGCAGGATCGTCATCGCGATGGACGGCGATCTGCAGCATGCGCCGGAGGATATTCCGGCCCTCCTGCAGAAAATCGAGGAAGGCTACGACATTGCGAGCGGCTGGCGCAAGGAGCGGGTCGATAACGCGATCACCCGCCGGATTCCTTCCCGTGCAGCCAACTGGCTGATGTCGAAGGCATCGGGAATCGATCTGCGGGATTTCGGCACCACGTTCAAGGCATATCGGGCGGAGGTCCTGAAAGACGTCCATCTGTATGGGGAACTGCACCGGTTCATTCCCGCGCTCGCAAGCTTCTATGGCGCGCGTGTAGCCGAGGTGCCGATTCAGAATACGCAGCGCGTCTCGGGAAACTCGCACTACGGCCTGAGCCGGACTTTCCGGGTTCTGTTCGACATTCTGACGATCCGGTTTCTGCTGAAATACTTCACGCGCCCGATGCATTTTTTCGGGAGCATAGGCCTGATCGGGACAGTATCGGGCTCGGCGCTGCTGCTGTATTGTCTCGCGGTGAAGATTTTCTGGCAGCTTGACATCATCTATGAGCACGGACCGCTGTTGATCGCCGGCTCGCTTCTGCTGCTGGCGGGTCTGATGATGTTTTCGACCGGCCTGATCGGCGAACTGGTCATCCGCACGTATTTCGAAACACAGAACCGGCGAATCTACGCGGTGCGCGAGATTCTGACGCAGAAGCGGCACGAAAAGGTCGACGAGCGGCTTTAGCCCGCAGTCGAACCATCCCGATTCCGCCGCACACCGGGGCTTTGCTGTTAAACTGATGTGCGTTCTTCAAGCAGATGCCCCGCCAAACTCTGAGCGCCCTTCTACTCGCAGTTGCGATTGTATTTTTCGTTCTGGCCGCCGCGACTCTCGTGCCGTCTTCCGCGTCACTCACGAGCGATTTGGGTTACGCCACTTTTTGCCCGTTCGCGCCCTGGAGCACCCTCGCGCTGTTGTTTTTCGGCTGGCTTAGCTGGGCCATTCGCAAGCACGTCGACTCCCAGTCCTCCTGAGCGCCCCATGTTCGCGAATCTGCAGTACCGGGCCCTGATGCGGATGTTTCCCCGGGGGCCGAATCTCGGCGATGGTACGGCTTACGCCGGCCAGTCCAAGGCCAAAGCGGTGCTCGGGGAGGAGTTCCTCCGGAGCGCGGCAGGGAGGACGATCATCGACTTCGGCTGCGGAGAGGGAGCCGAGGCGGTCGAGATCGCGCGCTGCGGGGCCAGGCGCGTGATCGGCCTCGATTTCCGCGAAGAGGTCCTGCAGATCGGGCGCCGGCGCGCCTCGGAGGCGGGCCTGGAAGGTGTCTGCCAATTCACGGCGTCCACCGGCGAAAGGGCCGATATCATCGTCTCCATAGACGCCTTCGAGCATTTCGACGACCCGGCAGGCATTTTGCGGGTCATGGACAGCCTCTTGAAGCCGGATGGCTCGATCGTCGCCACGTTC
>CAZXCO010000263.1:0-2484 GCA_964639095.1 uncultured Solibacteraceae bacterium | reverse complement strand
AACATTGACCGCTTCCGTGCTGTAGCGCCGCGATACCGCCGCAAGCACCGCCCTCACAAGATCGGCCGACTCCTGATCGTTGGGTAAGTCGATCGCATAAAGCAGATGACCGCCATTTCCGCTGTCACCCTCCACAGGCTCCGGCCAGCCGGCGGCTGTCAAACCTTCGCGCGCCGTGCCAGCGGCGGCCAGCGCGGCCCCATGCTCTTCGTCGGTGCTGGATATGCCGGCCGGGCGAACCGGATCGAAATCGAGGAGAAGCCATCTGCGGCGAAGGACGTCGGCGCCGGAGGTCGTGAAAGGAGCGCGGGTCTTGACCCGATTCTCCGCTCGCGCCAGAAGCGCCGGGCTTACAGGATTGAGAGTCACATAAATCGATGGAGCCCGGCGATCGATCGATCGCACAGCAGACAACAGGCGGTCGGGATCCGTGAAATATCCCGAGATCGTTCCATCGCGATCGCATTTCGGCGCGCGGAGCTCAATGACCTCGCCGGCGCCAAGGAAGAGACTGATCGAGCGCCTGACTTCCTCAATGTCTGCGGATGGAGATTGCATCTGAGCCCCGGGTTCTGTGACGTGACAAAATTTTTCCTCGCTTCGCGCTCAACCGCGCGAGCGAAAAGAGCCCCGCGCGGACACAACTGCCCCGGGCCCCGGATCCCTTTTCGTCGGGAGCCGGAGCCAGAGGTGAATATCGGTCGCCGCTTACGCGGCGTTTTATTTTTTTGAACTGACTGGGAGAGAGAACTGGATGTCAGTTCACCTCGGAGGGTGGCGTTACCGTGGCGACCCTGTACCCCTCTGCGATCGCGCCTTCTATCGTCTCGGCGAGCGAATCGCTCTTGACGATGAACACCCATGCCGCGCCGCCGGGGAACGTGAGAACGCCGACGAGCAAAGGCCACGTCTTCGGCGGGCGTAGCATGAACGTCTCGGATCATCCGGACCATCTCACGTCCGAGCCGCAGAAATTCCTGATCATCTTTGGTCATGAGCGCTTCTTCGCGGCGGGCTTCGCCCCTTTCTTCGCCAGCGCATTCTTTTTCGCCGATGGTGGCTTTTTCGCGGCCGCCGGCGCGGCCTTCCTGGCGGGAGCGGCCGCTGGAGGTTTCTCGACTTCCCTGCGTGTGCCGCCCTCGGCCGCCTTCGCGGCTTCCTCGGCGTCCGCCCGAATCTTCGCGAAATCGACCTTGAACCGCTTTGCCAGGTCGTTCAATTTCGCGGCCGGCGTATCGCAGGCGTATTCACCGAACTCGCCGGAGACGGGAGCTTCCAGTACGAGCCTCGTGAATTCCAGCTCGCCCATCTTCGGCAGCGCCTTCACAAGACAGTCACCCGCATTCCACGCATTGCGAACCTCAACACCATGAAGCCTCGCGATCGGAACCAGCTCGGCACGGCCGTCAGCAAGAGCCATCATCAGGATCGCCTGAACATCCGCCCGGCCGAGGCCTCCGCCGGTGATTTTCGCCCGAATAGCTTCGAGGATCTTCACGCGCACGTTGATCTCTTGTTGAGCCTTGGCCTTGCGCCGCTCTTCAGCTTCCTGCCGCTTGCGATGCTCTTCTTCCCACGATGGCCGCGATCCGGAAGGCGCCGGCGGCCTCACCTTGACAAAGACAACTTTGCCCGCGTCATGACCGTCGACGACGACAGCCGCAGTTGCGCCTTTGTCTTTCTCGTTTACGATGTTGTAGCGATCGGTGCCGAGAGGTCCTTTCTTGCCGGACTTATGATTCGTCGATACCTCGATTACCTCTTTGCCCTTTGACTCAATGCTTGATTTGATCTGGACCAGATGGGCATCCACTTTCGATTTGAAACAACCCGGGTCCATACATTGACCTTTCGGAAACTCTTCGTCCTCGAGCTCCTCATCGGTCATGTAATCTTCATCGGCTTCGTCATCACCCGCAACTGGGCGCGCGGCGGCCGCAGTCAGTTCAGGGATTTGGATTGCCGGTGCATTTTTCGTTTGTTTTGGGCACGCGAGGCAGCTGCCGGCCGCGGGCACAAGGACAGCAGATGCGAGATCGAACGGCGCATCCTCGAGATCAAGGTTCAGCGAGAATTTGATATGACGCTGTAGATCACGGACGCTCGGTCGAGGACGATAGGCATTTTCCGGCAAACAGTATTTCAGCGACTTGAGCTGCTCGGCCGGTTGCTGTCGGGCAATCAGAATCGCGTGGCCAGCCGTGATGTCGCCGTCGATGAATGCCCTCCGAACCGGATCTGTCAGCGACGAATATTTGAGCCGTTGGTAGACATATTCCTTGCTCTGACCTATTCGCGCGGCGATATCGGCCACGCCCTTACCCGTTTTTTCCATCCACGCCTGCCAGCCGGCGGCTTCGTGCAGCGGGTGAACGTCCTCGCGGCCGCAATTGTCGAAGTTCAAGACGTCGAGAAATTCCGCATCGCTCATCTCGCGTACGATGCAGGGGACGGCCGTGATGCCGGCCTCGCGGGCCGCGCGCG
>CAZXCO010000262.1:0-3001 GCA_964639095.1 uncultured Solibacteraceae bacterium | reverse complement strand
TCGACATCCGCGGGCTGCTTCTTGGCGCCGAGCTTGCGGTTGGCTTCCTCGGCTTCCTGGCGCGAAATGATGTCGCCGACCTTGTAGCTGGTATCGCCCGGGTTCAGGATCTTCACCTGGTCGATCACCACACCCTTCACCACCTTGCGGTACGGGCTCTCGATGAAGCCGTACTCGTTGATGCGGGCGAAGCAGGAAAGTGACGAGATCAACCCGATGTTCGGACCTTCCGGCGTTTCGATCGGGCAGATGCGGCCGTAATGCGTCGGGTGCACGTCGCGCACCTCAAACCCGGCGCGCTCGCGCGAAAGACCTCCCGGCCCGAGCGCCGAGAGACGCCGCTTGTGCGTGATCTCGGAGAGCGGATTGGTCTGGTCCATGAACTGCGAAAGCTGGCTCGATCCGAAAAACTCGCGGATCGCCGCCATCACGGGCTTCGCATTCACCAGGTCGTGCGGCATTGCCGTCGACATTTCCTGGTAGACCGACATCTTTTCCTTGATGGCGCGCTCCATGCGCACGAGGCCGATGCGGAACTGGTTTTCGAGCAGCTCGCCCACCGCGCGCACGCGCCGGTTACCCAGGTGATCGATGTCATCCACCGCGCCAATGCCCTTGCGCAGCTTCAGCAGGTAGGCGATCGTATCGCGGAAGTCTTCCGGATGCAGAATGCGCGGATCGTATGGGGTGCCGTCCGCCTTCTTGCGGACCGGCGATTCGGGCGCATCGTAAATCTTGATCGAAAACTTCATGCGGCCGACCCGCGAAAAGTCGTATTTCCGCGGATCGAAGAACATGCCTTCGAACAACTGCGTGGCCGTATCCACCGTGGGCGGATCGCCCGGACGCAGCTTGCGGTAGATTTCGATCAGAGCTTCCTTGCGGGTCTTGACCGGGTCTTTCTTGATCGTCGAGGAGATGACCGTGCCGACTTCATCCCGCTCGGGGAAGAAGACTTCGAAGCTCTCGATTCCCGCTTCGATCAGCTTGCTGATGACGGTCGGCGTCAACTCCTGATTGGCGTCGATCATCACCTCGCCGGTTGACATATCGACGACATCGGCCGCCACAAACGCGCCCTCGAGATCGTTGGGCGCCACCTCGACGCTCGTGATCTTGTTCTTGACGATCTCGCGCATCAGGCCCGCGGTGACCTTGCGCCCCTGCGGCACAACAGGTTCGCCGGCCTTGTTGTTGATGGCGTGCGAGAGCTTCAGACCGACCAGATTGTCGTCCACGTTCCACAACAGCTTGCTGTCCTTGATACGAATCGTGCTGATCTTGTAGAACGTCTTGAGGATTTGCTCGTCCGTTTCCAGACCGAGCGCGCGCAGAAACACCGAGCCGTAAAACTTGCGCTTGCGGTCGATCCGGACGTAAAGCAGGTTCTTGTTGTCGTATTCGAATTCGACCCAGCTTCCGCGATACGGAATGATCTTGCCGAGATAGTAGCCCTGGGCCGGAACACGCTCGAAAAAGACTCCCGGCGAGCGGTGCAACTGGCTGACAATCACGCGTTCGGTGCCGTTGATGATGAACGTGCCGTTGGGCGTCATCAGCGGGATTTCGCCGAAGAAGACTTCCTGCTCCTTGATGTCGCGAACGCTTTTCTGACCCGTCTCAGCGTCCTTCGCATAGACCGTGAGGCGGATGGTGACCTTGAGAGGAGCGGCATACGTCATGCCGCGCTCCTCACACTCGGCCTGATCGTACTTCAACTGCAGGCCGACGGGATCGCCGCACTTGTTGCAGAAGGTCACGATGTTGCGGTTGAAGGTGCCGCAGTGGTGGCAGAGGATATCGCCCGCGTGAAACGGGTCGGTCTTGATCGTTGCGCCGCACGCAGGATTCCGGCAGGTCGACCGGAGATGGTGCAATCCCTTCAGATTGCCGCACTTGCATTCCCAGTTGCCGATGGAGTAGTCGACGAACTCCAACTGGCTCACGCCGCGGAAATCGGAAATCGGGAAGACGGAAGTAAACACCGTCTGCAGGCCGATGTCCTCACGCTCGTTCGGCAGAAGGTCCATTTGCAGGAACTTCTCGTACGAATTTTTCTGGACTTCGATCAGATTCGGGATCGGGATCGAAGTTTTGATTTTCGAAAAATCAACTCTCTCGGGGGCCAGGCCATTCTCAGACATAGGATTCAGGAACTCCGTTACCAAACACGAAACGCCAAACAAGAAATGAAAAGACGCGACAAGACAGGCACGAACGTCTCAAGACACCGTTACCTGGATACAAAAAACGCGGAAACAAGAAACACAGGCGGGCCGCCGCTTTCTTTCCTGAAAGAACCGCAAGCGGATCTTTCAAAAGCGCGGCGGCGGGCCGCATCGGGAACTCGGACGCCTGCGGGCCTGTGAAACGGCGCCACAAGGCTGAATGTATGGATCGGGCGGGAATAGCCCCCCTTACCTTTTGTTCTTCTGTGCGCTATTTTGCGTGCGAACACGCTCGGTGCGGGCAACGCGGGAAGCGGCAATCGGCGAACCGATGAAAAAACAGGCTTCCCCGCTGATGGAACAACAGATACACGGGTTGCGTCGTCGCGCAGGCATAGAAAGGCCCCGCGCGAGGGTCTGGAGGAAGCGCAATTAAACTGCCAGGATTCCAGCGCCACCGTCACCAATCCGGGTCTGATTCCGGTCGATACCAACGCCAAAGTACCACGGTACCACCGGAAAATCCATCCGTCAACTGTAAAGCCAAGAGCGGCACGGGAACCGGAGTTCCCCTGCCGCCCGAACGCTCCTCCCGCAGGACCGCGAACTATCTGAAAACAAAGAATATGATTCGGAAGATCGAATCGATTCTTACTTCACTTCGACAGTTGCGCCGGCGTCAACGAATTTCTTCTTGATGGCTTCGGCTTCTTCCTTGCTGACGCCTTCCTTCACAGGCTTGGGCGCCCCGTCGACCAGGTCTTTGGCTTCCTTCAGGCCGAGGCTGGTGACTTCCCGTACGGCCTTGATCACATTGATTTTGTTCGCGCCCG
>CAZXCO010000261.1:0-6599 GCA_964639095.1 uncultured Solibacteraceae bacterium | reverse complement strand
CCGCGGCGCCGGACCTGGTCCTGGCGGACCCTCCCAGAGCGGGACTTGGGAAGGCGGCCGCGGCCCGTCTGGCAGAATTGCGTCCCGGGAAACTCGTAATCGTGGCCTGCGATCCGGCGACCCTCGCTCGCGATCTGATGCCGCTCGCGCCCCTATACGAGATCGAACAAATTACGCTGGTCGATCTGTTTCCGCAGACCTTTCATCTGGAAACAATCGTTCGAATGCGAGCCAGATAGGCCGGAGGCGCGTCCGCGCTCGTTACGCGGTTCCGGACTCTTTGCGTTCCAGCTCCCCCAGCGGCATGAGCAACTGATTGAAATTCCGCGCGAACCGCGACCAGATCCGCGCCATTTCGGCCGTCCGGTATCTTCCAGCCGGAGTCAGGGAATAATACTTCCGGGGCCGGCCGGCGCCGGTTTCCACCCACTCGGCCTCGATGTGGCCACTCCGCTCAAGACGGCCCAGGAGGGGGTAAATTGTGCCTTCGGAGATAACCATGCCGGATCCGTACTCGAGACGGCGCAGGAGTTCGAGACCGTAAAGACGTCCGCTCCATAGACTGGCGAGGATCGCTAATTCAACGCATCCTTTTCGAAGCTGGACCTCCCACTTGCCGGTTGAATCAAACGTCACAGGATGATGGTGCGTTGAGCGATAGCCTATTCTCAAGAAAGTTACAAATGTCGACCGGGGTGCAGCCGCAATATTCGACATCCGGGCTGGTGCGGCTCACGCGTCCGCAACTGATCGGAACCATGGCCGGGCTGCTGCTCGCGGTTCTGCTGGCCTCGCTGGATCAGACGATCGTCGGCACGGCGGAGCCGAGAATTATCGCCCAGCTCTCGGGCTTCGACCGCTATCCGTGGGTCTCGACCAACTACCTGCTGGGTTCTACGCTGGCGATTCCGATTTTCGCGAGGCTCTCCGACATCTACGGGCGAAAGTGGTTTTTCATGACCGGCGCGGCCATGTTCATGCTGACTTCGGCGCTGTGCGGCGCCTCGGGAAAGCTGACATTCCTGCCGATTGACGGGATGAATCAGTTGATTATTTTCCGCGGCCTGCAGGGTATAGGCGGCGGGATGATGATGGGGCTGGCGTTCACCATCATCGGCGATGTTTTCTCGCCCGCGGAGCGCGGGAAATATCAGGGTTTCTTCGCGGCGACGTACGGCCTCGCTTCCATCTGCGGTCCCACGCTGGGCGGCTGGCTTACAGACCGGGTGTCGTGGCGGGCCGCCTTCTACGTCAACCTGCCTGTCGGCATTCTGGCCATTGCCGCGATCTGGCTGCAGTTTCCGTACTGGCGCCCCGAAGGGGTCAAGCGCCGTATCGACTGGGCCGGGGTAATGAGCCTGATCCTCTCGATTGTGCCGCTGCTGCTCGCGCTCACATGGGTCACCGAATACGGCTGGACGTCGGCCCGCGTGGAGTTTCTGCTGGCGATGGCGGCCGTGATGCTGGTGGCGTTTCTGCTGGTGGAGCGACGCGCGGAGGAGCCGTTGATCCCGCTGGTGCTGTTCCACAGCCCGGTCATCAGCATGTGCTCGACGGCGGCGTTCATCCTCGGGATGGGAATGTTCGGCGTGATTATCTACCTGCCGCTTTTCATGCAGGGCGTGCTGGGGGTATCCGCAACCGAGTCGGGTAATCTGCTGACTCCGCTTCTCATGGCCTCGGTGGCGGGAAGCATCACCACAGGGCAGATCAATCTGAGGTTCCGCACCTACAAGCCGTCCGCAGTGGCGGGGTCGATCCTGATTACCGCGGGAATGATTCTCTTCGCGCGCATGGACGCGACAACCAGCCGCCTCGACGTGCTGAAAGGCATGCTCATCGCGGGCTTCGGAATGGGCCTGCTGATGCCCGTCTACACAGTGGCGATCCAGAACGCGGCATCTCGCGAGCACATGGGGGCGGCGAGCGCGCTGCCGACTTTCTGCCGCTCGATCGGGAGCACCGTGGGGGTGGCGATCTTCGGAACGGTGCTGTTGACGAATTACCGGCACGACTTCTCCGCGGGCGTGCCGGCGGGCACGGCGGCGAATCTGCTGGCTCCCTTTTCCAATCCACTGATGCTGCCGCAAATGATGCCGCAGCTTGACGGAATCTTCAGCCGGCTGCCGGGCGGAATGGATCTGTTGAAATCGCTGCTGGGGAACGTGCGGATGGCTCTGGTCCACGGGATTAATCTGATTTTTGTTTCGAGCGCGGTGATCATGGGCGCGGCTGTGGTGCTGAATCTGCTGTTGCGAAATGTGCGCCTGCGCCACGGCGAACCGGCGCCCGAGGTAAATGTGGAAGTGGGATAAAGTCCCGGCCCGGCGGCCGGGTTTATTATCATTGAGGGCATTTTAAAGGGTATTCAAAAGGAGACGAGTCATCCGCCATGCAAGTCAGCCACGATCGCATTCTTACCACCCATGTCGGCAGCCTGCCGCGCCCGCAGGATGTCGTCGATCTTCTGTTTGCGCAGGACCGGGGCGAACCCGTCGACGCGGCGCAGTTCGATAAAGTCGTTCGCAACGCTGTGAATGAATCGGTCCGCCGGCAGGTGGAAGCCGGACTCGACGTCATCGACGACGGCGAGATGAGCAAAATCAGCTACGCGACGTATATCCGGCATCGGCTGACCGGTTTTGATGGAGATTCCGCGCGGCCCACCCCGAAGGACCTTGAAGACTTTCCGGAGTATCGCGACCGGCTGGTGAAAGCCGGGCACTCGGCAACCTACAAGCGGCCGGTGTGCAAGGGTCCGATCGCGGTCAAGGACCTGGAGCCGGTGCGGCAGGATATCGCGCGGCTGAAAGATGCTCTCGCGAAGGCGCCAGGCAAGGAAGGCTTTATGAACGCGGTCTCGCCAGGAACCATCGCGGTGTTTCAGCCCACCGAGTATTACAAGTCGCACGAGGCCTATCTCGAGGCCCTGTCCACGGCCATGCGGGAAGAGTACGAGATGATCGTGAACGCGGGCCTGATCCTGTCGATAGATTGTCCCGACCTCGCCATGGGCCGCCACACGCGGTTCAAGAATCTCACGGACGAGGAATTTCTGCGCTACGCCGAACTGCAGGTGGAAGCACTGAATCACGCGCTCGCGAATGTCCCGGCCGACCGCGTCCGTATGCACATCTGCTGGGGAAATTACGAAGGCTCGCATGTCGATGACATGGACTGCAGGCGGATTTTCCCGATCGTGCTGAAAGCCAAACCGATGGCATTTCTGATCGAAGGCGCGAACCCGCGCCACGAGCACGAATGGCAGGCGTGGGAGACGATCAAGCTGCCGGCGGACAAGATTCTGATCCCGGGGGTAATCGGGGCCAACAGCAACTACGTGGAGCACCCGGAAGTGGTGGCGCAGAGGATCGTTCGTTACGCGGGCGTGGTCGGCAAAGAGCGAGTCATCGCCGGGACGGATTGCGGGTTCGGGACCTTTGCCGGCTTCGGGTCTGTCTTTCCGCCATTCTGCTGGATGAAGATGAAGGCCCTCAGCGAAGGCGCCCGCCTTGCCTCGGCCAGACTGTGGGGCAAAGCGGCTTCCAACTGAAGCAACGCGCAATCAGGAAATGCTCGGGAGAGCGGGGTCGGGCGAGGCCTGGTTTGCGCCTGGTTTGGCGCCCGGCTTCGTTCCCGGTCCCCGCAGGTGAATCAGGGCGTCGAAGGCGGCGTGCCGTACGCCGGGATCCGCGTCGCGAATCAGGATCTGTAATCGCGCTGGCGCGTCCGGAATGCCGCTGGACTTTAATACCCAGATGCCGGACTTCCGGAAGTCGGGACGATCGTGCCCGAGCAGCCCTTCGAGTCCCCGGGTCCATGCGTCGCTGCCAAACAGATAAAGGCCGTGAACGGCATTCGCAACCACTCTCGGATGAGGGTCGGAGAGAGCGTTGCCCAGAATCTGTTCGACCTGCGGCTCCCGGCGGCCCCAGAGCGACTCGATCAGATTGGCGCGAATGCGCTCGTCGGTCTCTGCCATCGCGCCGCTGAGCCATCCAAGGTTGCGGGATTCGCGCCCGAGCACCAGCACGCATTTTGACGCGATTTGCGCGTCGCCGGAGCGCAGAAACGGCCTGAGCATCGGGATCAGTCTGGCCTCATCCACCGTGCCACTGCTCATCAGACCGCCGAGGACTTCCAGACACCGGAACACGGCAGGCAGCGGGACATGCCTTGCGGCACAGATGGTCTGCAGATAGCGCACGAGATGGAGTTCGAAGCCGGGAATTTCCCGGATGCTGGTTTTTGCGCATTCGATTGCGTCCTCGAGACGAAAAAACGCGGGGTCGCAGATCTTCGAAATGGCAACGGCCATGCAAAACAGATCGGCAAAATCGGGAAATTCTTTAGGGCTGGTCTCGAAGAATGCCGGCGCATACCCCCGAAGCCTCCCGGGAATACGGGGAGCGTTGCTTTTGCATGGTATCCGGTGGAGGTATGAAGCCTTGTCTGCTGCTCCTGCTCGCGCTCTCGCTGGTGGTGCAGGCCAGGGATACAGGAAGCCGGGAAACGGGAACCAAAGTGGTCTATGCCGGCGGAACTGTGCCGGGGCTGCCGAAGAGGTCGGATCTCAGGCTGGACCTGCTGCAGGATGACGTTCTCAAAGTCAGCGGACGCAGGCAATCGTTTCAGATTCGCTATCGCGACATCGATACGCTCGAATACGGGTTGCAGGTCAGCCGCCGCTACGTCGAAGCGGCACTGATTTCGCCCGTATTTCTGGTGGCGAAGAAGAAGGTTCACTTCCTGACCATCGGATATACGGATCAGGACGGGAATCACCAGGCCATGGTGCTCCAGGTCGGCAAGGATGAAATCCGCCCGCTGCTGGTCTCGCTGGAGGCGCGCACGGGGCGGCGGGTGGAATACCAGGACGAAGAGGCCCGGAAGGCGGGGAAGGGATGAGGCGGGCCTTTTTCGCCCTTGGCGCCTGCCTCTGCTTTGTGTATCCCGGCTCCCTGTCCGCGGTCGAGCCGGCGAAGCCGCCGGGCCTCACGAAGGTCAAGCGCATCTATGTGGAGCAACTGGGCGGCGGTCCATCTTCCGATCAGGCGCGCGACATGATCATTTCGGCGCTGCAGAATGCGAAGATCTTCCAGATCACGGACAACCAGGAGAGGGCCGACGCCGTCCTGCGCGGATCGGCAGACGACAGAGTCTTCAACGAGGAGCACGACTCGAGCGAATCGCTCGGCGTAAGGGCCAACGCGGGCGCGGGCAGCTACTCAAACAGCAACTCCCGTACGGGTAATTCCGCCCGCCTGAACGTCGGCGCCGGAATCACGGATAACGAAAACAGCCGCATTCAGGAGCGAAGGCATGAGGCTTCGGCATCGCTCCGCCTGGTGGATGAGAACGGTGACGTGATCTGGTCGACCACCCAGGAGAGCTCTGGCGGAAAGTTTCGCGGGGCGATGGCGGACGTGGCCGATAAAGTTGCTCGCCAGATGGCGGATGACTTTCACAAGGCCCAGGCGCCGCCTGCCGCGAGGCGCGTGGGAACCAATCAGACACCGTCAAACTTGCGCGGCCACCTCCCGTCAATGAGACAATGAAGGTTTTAATCCCCGGGAGGTGAACCAGATGGGTGTACCCATCTCGCAGATGTGGACGGTTGTAAGTTATGTGCTCCGCCAGCGGGCGGCTGGACGCAAACGCTATCCGCTCGTCCTCATGCTGGAGCCGCTCTTCCGGTGCAACCTGGCCTGCGCCGGATGCGGCAAGATCCAGTATCCCGCTCATGTTCTGAAGATGAATATGAGCCCGGAACAGTGCTTCAAGGCAGTCGACGAATGCGGCGCGCCGATGGTGTCCATCCCGGGAGGCGAGCCCCTGATGCATCCCGAGATCGACAAGATCGTCGAGGGTCTCATCGCCCGCAGGAAGTATGTTTACCTCTGCACGAACGCCCTGCTGCTCAGGGAGAAGCTGCACCTTTTCAAGCCCAGTAAATACTTGAGCTTTTCTGTGCATCTTGATGGTGATAAAGAACATCACGATTTCTCAGTGTGTAAGGAAGGAGGCTTCGAACTGGCCGTGGAGGGGGTTCGGGAAGCGGTGCAGCGAGGCTTCCGCGTCACTACCAACACGACTCTTTTCGACGGGACCGATCCGAAGAGCGTCCGGGCATTTTTTGACGAAATGATGGCGCTCGGTGTGGAAGGCATGATGCTGTCGCCGGGCTATTCCTACGACAAGGCGCCCGACCAGCAGCACTTTCTCGGCCGGGCCCGTACGCGCCGCCTCTTCCGTGCGATTCTTTCGAACCGCAAGTCCGGCTGGAAGTTCAACATGTCGCCGCTGTTCCTGGAATTTCTGATGGGCAAGCGGAATTATGCGTGTACGCCATGGGGCATGCCAACATTCAACCTGTTCGGCTGGCAGAAGCCCTGCTATCTGCTGCAGGATGGCTACGCCGATACCTTCGCCGAGCTGATGGCGGACACGAACTGGGAGCGCTACGGCACGGAATCGGGCAATCCGAAGTGCGCGAACTGCATGGTTCACAGCGGATACGAGGCCTCCGCGGTGCATGATCAGTTCAGCAGCTGGCAAGGCTTCGCCGCGACTATCAAGGCGACCCTCTTCTCGAAATA
>CAZXCO010000260.1:0-4019 GCA_964639095.1 uncultured Solibacteraceae bacterium | reverse complement strand
ATCGCGCAGACCGCATTCGGAAGGGCGGCGTAGACGGTGGATCCGTCGGGTGAGAGCGCGAGTGCGACCGGCGCTTCTCCCGGCGTGATGGAGGAAAGCACGCGCGCCCTGCGGGAGTCGATCACGACGATCCGGGAATTTGAGCTGTCGACCGCGTAGAGCAGACGGTGTGCGGGATCGAGCGCCAGAGCGGCAGTGACGCTTCCGTGCCACTGCGCATTGTCAAGCGAAACAAGCTTCCTGCGGTCGCCGCTTTCCGTATCGATTTGGCGAATCCGGCCCGAGGCGCCTTCCGACACCCAGATCGATTTCTCGCCGTCGAAAGCGACCCCCGCGGCGACCTGCTTCCAGTCGGGATCAGCGATTTCCGGCGCCGTGCTGTTGGGCGTGCGCGCCCAGAGGTGGCGGACCTGCCAGGACTTTTTGTGCTCGATCACTGTCACCCCGAACCGCTCGTAACCCGTATCGGCCGTGGCGACGATTCCGCGAGGGCTTACGGCGAGTGCGGCGGGGCGCGGACCCGTCTCGATCTGGATCCCCAGAGGTTTGACGATTCTGCCGCCAGGAAGAATGCTGCCGGAGGCGGTGACAATCGCATAGCGATCGCCTGCCGGGGGCGCAAAGTCTGCAGCAAAAAGCACAAACCCGGCAAAGATTACAGTCAGCGCCACGGAACGATGCAAAATCTGCAATTTGCGTAACCCTGGCGCGAACTTCCTGCGCCCTCCGCCGTCCTCTATGTTACGGCGAATGTCGAATTTAGGGGGGATGGAACAATACGGTGATAAAAATCACAAGGCGGGTATCTGTGCTTATAAGATCTTCGTCACCGGGCGATATAACGCATGGTACTATAAGTACCTAGACAGAAGTTGTAAGATCCCGGGATATGTACTTTAACACTCAGGGAGAAAACCAATGGGAATGAGCATCGCAACAGCACCCCAACCAAAACCGCTCGAAGATCCGCTTGCCCATCTGCCATGTTCCACCATACTTGAATACCGCAAAGGGCAAACGATTTATAGCCACGATCAACCCTCAACAAGTATTTATCTTGTCATCGACGGCAAAGTGAAGGTGTGCCGTCTGGCGGACGACGGGCGGCAGGTGGTGGTGGACATCTATCAGCCGGATGAATTCTTCGGCGAATCGGCGTTTTTGGGACTGGCCCAACGGACCGAACTCGCGGTCGCTCTCGAAAATACCAAGCTCATGACCTGGACGACCTCCGAAATTGAAGAGATCGCAACGCGCCGCCCGCGGCTCGCGATTGCCCTGCTCCAGCTTCTCGTACAACGGTCGATGGACTTCGGCAGCCGGATCGAGAGCTTCTCGGTCGACAACATCGCGCGGCGGCTCGCCCGTACGCTCATTCGTTTTTCGGAACGCCTCGGTCAGACGGCAGAAGACGGCTCAGTGCAGATGATTCCGTTCACTCATGAGCTGCTCTCGCAATACGTGGGGACGTCCCGCGAAATCGTCACGCATTACATGAATCAGTTCCGGCGTCAGGGGTATTTGCGTTATTCGCGCAAAGGAATTCTGCTGCACCGGGACGCTTTGAAGGAATGGCTGCGCCAGGAGCCGATGGCTGCCTGAACCGGAATAGTCCTTCAGCCGATCCTTCGGATCAGCACAACAGTCACGTTGTCGGGGCTTCCGGCATCGTTCGCCGCCTGGATCAGCGCGGTGCATTTTGCCTGAAGTGTCGGGTGCGCCTCATTCAGAATCCGCTCGATCTGCTCGTCGGGCACGACCCCGTGCAGACCGTCGCTTGACAACATCATCACGGAACCCGGATTCAGGGTTACCGCGTAGTAGCGGATTTTGATCATCGCTCCGACCCCGACAGCCATTGTGAGGACGTGACGCATAGGGTGCGTCTTCAGGCTGGTTTCATCCAGCCCGAGGGGGCGCCCGACCTCCTGAACCCACGTTTGATCTTCCGTCACGACGCGGAGTTTTCCCTCCTCCAGCAGGTACGCGCGACTGTCTCCCACGCTGGCTATAGCCAGTTCGTTTGCGTGCGTCTCGAGCGCAGCCACCAGAGTTGTCCCCATGCCTTCGAGGCGCGGGTCGCGGTTTGCCTCACTGAGAACGCGCTGGTTGGCCTCCTCCACCGCGCTGAGCAATGCGGCTGCGTCGCGATGCGGCGCATCGGCCAGCATCTCGACCACGGTTTCCACTGCTGCGTGAGACGCGCGCTCCCCACCGCGCGCGCCGCCCATTCCATCAGCCAGCAGATAGAGACCGGATTCGGGAACAATTTTGTAAAAATCCTGATTGGTGGACCGAACTTTTCCGGGGTCGGTGATCGCGACGGCTTCCAGCATGCGAACAATGCTTCACTATAGAACAACCGGTTTCCCGCGTCCGGCGGCTCAAGGGCATCACGCGGATTTGATTTCGGTCCATAGCCGGTCGCGATAACGTTGCGCGGCCGGCGGCAGTGCCTCGGGCCATATGCCGCGGCGGTACACGCTCTCGGGAGGGTAGAGCACTGGATCGGCGGGCAGTTTTGTCTGCGCCGCCGCATTGGCGGTGGCCGTTTCCCCCACGCGCGCATTCGCTGCCGCCACATCCGGCTGCAGCAGAAATTCGAGAAAGTCATGGGCGAGCGCGTACCGGCTGCTTTCGCGAAGCACAACGGCGCAGTCGCAATAGAGCGGATAACCTTCCTCCGGATAGGCAAACCCGATGCTGGCGTTCCCCCGGGCAGCCTGCGCGGCGGTTGTGGACCAGAGCTGCGCTTCGAGCACGTCGCCGGAAACCAGCTGGTCGCGCACCTCCGCATTCAGATAAGCCCGCAGGAACTGCTTCTGGCGGATGGCTTCAGCTTTGGCCCTCTGGAGTTGGCCTTCATCAATGGAGCCGAACGGCATCCCCAGCTTTTGCAGACACGCGCCGATCACGTCTTCCGGATCGTCCAGCATGGTGAGCCGCCCGCGCAGGGACGGATTCCAGAGGCCGGCCCAGCCGCGCGGCTCAGCCGCCTGTGCACGGTTCCAGGCAATGCCTGTCGCGTTCCACATATAGGGAACGCCCCAGCGAAGGCGGGGGTCCCAGACCGGCGCTTGAAAGCGCGTGTCGAGATTGTGAAGCGAGGGCATCTGCGAGTGGTCGAGGTTTGCAATCAATCCGGCGCGCGCCATGGGGGCCAGACGGCTGTGCGTGGGGAATACGATATCCCAGCCGGAGTTGCCCGTCATGGTCTTCGCCAGCATCTCCTCGTTGCTTTCATAGGTGCCGTAGCGCACGCGCACGCCGCGCTCGCGCTCAAAGCGGGCCAGCATGGCGGGATCGATGTAAGCCGACCAGTTGTAGACGTTCAGGCGGGGCCGCGGATCGCGGGCGCAGGCGCCGGTCCATGCGGCCGCCGCTCCCGCGGCCAGAAAGGCGCGCCGGTTCATTGCCTCTGCAGCCTCTGGGAGAGCAGGATAATCGCTCCGAAAACAACGACGATCAGGGCCGAGACCGCATTCACCACCGGGCTGACGCCGCGGCGCGCCATGGCATAAATCACCATCGGCAGGGTCTCTGAATCCACCCCGGCCACGAGACTGGTAATGACGTAGTCGTCGAACGAGACCACGAGCGCGAGCAGCCCCGCCGCTGCGATGGCCGGCGCGAGCCACGGCAGCGTGACGCGCGTAAAGGCGCGCCACTCGCTCGCCCCGAGATCCATTGCGGCCTCTTCGAGCATCGGGTCGTGGTGACGGAGCCGCGCGGATATCACGATCGCAACATAGGCGATCGAGAAGGCCACGTGCGCGACGATCACGGTGTGGAGGCCGAGCCGCAGGTGCAGATAGCGGAAGGCCCACTGGAACAACGCGAGCTTTGGGCCGCCCTCGTTGCGCACCGTGGACACGATCGTGTTGTGCACTTTCTCGAAAATGCGCGGGGCACCGGCCATGATGGTCGGGCGGATCTCCGCCAGGTTCGCGGCGATCTTGTCCACGGCGCCGTCGATGACCGTCGGCGTGCCGTTGGCGATCATGATCACCTCGAGCGCC
>CAZXCO010000259.1:0-3948 GCA_964639095.1 uncultured Solibacteraceae bacterium | reverse complement strand
ACGTTCACGAGCGGATTTCCCGAGTAGCATTCTTCGAAGATGCACTCGCCGCCGACGGTCGGCACGCCGAAGCAGTTGCCGTAGTGGGCGATGCCGCTGACCACGCCGGTGAGGATGCGGGCGTTGTGGGGATCGGTGGGCGGGCCGAAGCGGAGGGAATCCATCACGGCGATGGGACGCGCGCCCATGGTGAAGATGTCGCGCAGGATGCCGCCGACGCCCGTAGCCGCCCCCTGGAACGGCTCAATATAGCTCGGGTGGTTGTGCGACTCGATCTTGAACGCGACGACCCATCCGCCGCCGATGCCGATGATGCCCGCGTTTTCTCCGGGCCCCTGGACGACGTACCTGCCTGTGGTCGGCAGCTTCTTCAGATGAATGCGGGAGCTTTTGTAGGAGCAGTGCTCGCTCCACATGACGCTGAAGACGCCCAGTTCGGTGTAGGTCGGCTCGCGGCCGAGGAGCGCGATGATTTTCTGATACTCGCCGGGGGTAAGCTGATGCTGTTCGATCAGCTCCGGTGTAATGGTCATTTCGTGAGCGCGGGCACAGCGGAGAGCATCGATTCGAAGATGCCCAGCCCGTCGGTGGAACCCATCAGCGGGTCGCAGGCGCGTTCGGGGTGCGGCATCATGCCAAGCACGTTGCGTTCGCGGTTCAGGATCCCCGCGATGTCGCGCAGAGAGCCGTTCGGATTGTCGATATAGCGGAATGCAACGCGGTCCTCGGCTTCGAGTTCATCGAGGGTGCGCTCGTCGGCGAAGTAGCGGCCGTCGCCATGCGCCACGGGAACATGCAGAAGCTGGCCTTTGCGGAGTTTCGAGGTAAACGGCGAGTCCGCGGTTTCGGTGCGGATCGTAACGTCCCGGCAGACGAACCTCAGGTTTTCGTTTCGCAGCAGAGCGCCCGGAAGCAGTCCGGCTTCCACCAGAATCTGGAAGCCGTTGCAGATGCCGGCCACGAGCCCGCCCGCGGCCGCGAACTTCCGGACCGCATTCATCACCGGCGAAAAACGCGCGATGGCGCCGCAGCGGAGATAGTCGCCGTAGGAGAATCCGCCGGGGAGAATCACGGCGTCGAAGTTGCTGAGATCGGTGGAATCGTGCCAGATGAACCCGGCGCGTCCGCGCAGGTTCTCGTTGATCGCGTACCACGCATCGTGGTCGCAGTTGCTGCCGGGAAAGACAACGACGCCGACTTTCATGCTGGGAACTTTTAGTTTAGCAGGGGTCTTCTCCCGTCGATTTCCGTACGATTGCGGAGACAGCCCGGAGCCTGTTTCCGCGCCTGGACTGGTTTTTCACCGAATCGCCGTCGGAGAATGTGAACATGCGAGCCGACATTGTGCCGGGGGCGCGATTTCCGGATTACGAACTCACCGACCACAAAGCCAGACGCGTGACACTCTCCGAGCTGCAGGGACCCGATCCCATGATCGTCGTGCTGAGCCGCGGGGGATTTTGCCCGAAAGACCGGCGGCAGACGGAAGGCCTGGTGCAGCTTCATCGGGAAATGGATGTCGGCTACTGCCGCCTCGTGACCATCAGCACGGACAATCTGCTCGAGACGAATGAGTACCGGAGCGGCGTCGGAGCGCATTGGCCGTTCCTTTCCGATGCGGGGCGCGTGCTGCAGAAGGATCTGGATATCGCGGAGTACACCGACCCGGCTCACAATCCGATGATTCCGCACACGATCGTTCTTGAACCGGGACTGATCGTGTTCCGGATTTACAACGGCTACTGGTTCTTCGGACGCCCCACCGTCGAGGAACTCCGTCAGGATCTGCGGGAGGTATTGAAAAAGTGCCGACCCGACTGGGACATCACCCGCGCGGAACTGAAAGCGGCGTGGCGGAACGGTGAAAAGGACCGCTTCTATCCGTACGGGAAGAGCTACGCCAAAGTGTTTGGCGAACAGGAGTAACGGTTCGCGATGCAGGAACACACTTTACAGTCCATTGCTTTTCCGGTCCTCGAGGAAGACCGGATTGCTCAGTTGGCGAGTTGCACGGCCGTGGCGCCGAAGCATCATCGCGATGGCGAAGTCCTTATTGCGGTCGGCGACCGCAACCTGAAGTTCTTTGTCGTGAAGTCCGGATCGATTGAGATCGTCGATTATTCGGGCGACGAGACAAAAACGATCGCCGTCCACCACAAGGGTCAATTTACGGGAGATATCACACACCTGACAGGCTCCCCGGCCATCGTCAGCGCGATCGCGCGGGGCGACTGCGAAGTTCTGGAGATCTCGGGAGAGGCTCTGCGGCACATTCTGAATCAGTGCCCGGTTCTGAGCGATATCATTCTGCAGGCCTTCATCGCGCGGCGGCAGCTTCTTCGCGAGTCGCCCGGCTTCACCGGGCTGCGCGTGATCGGCTCTCGTTATTCCCCGGATACGTTCCGGGTGCGGGACTTTCTGGCCCGGAACCGCGTGCTGTTCACCTGGGTCGATCTGGAATCGGACGCGCAGGTGGACCGGATGCTCAAGGAGTTCGGCGTGACGGAGGCCGATACGCCGGTCGTGGCCTGCTCCCACATGCTTCTGTTGCGCAACCCGACGAACGAGAAGCTTGCGGATGAAATTGGTCTTTATCAATCGCTGGACCACACGGTTTACGATCTGCTGGTGGTTGGCGCGGGACCGGCGGGTCTGGCGGCGGCCGTCTACGGGGCGTCCGAAGGACTGCGAACAGCGGTGCTGGATTGCGTCGCGCCGGGCGGCCAGGCGGGTTCCAGCATGCGCATCGAAAATTATCTGGGATTCCCGACCGGACTGACCGGCGCGGAACTCACGGACCGCGCCACCCTGCAGGCCAACAAGTTCGGCGCGCATCTCTCGATCCCCAGGGCGGCAAGCCGCGTGTCCTTCGAGAACGGCTACTCTGTCGTCGACGCGGGCGAAGGCGAACCCATTACCGCCAAATGCCTGCTGATCGCCACCGGCGCGCAGTACCGGAGGCTGGACGTCGAGGGCTTCGAGAAATTCGAAGGCACGGGAGTCTACTATGCTGCAACCCCCGCCGAGGCGCTGCTCTGCCGTGGATGCCCGGTGATTGTGGTCGGGGGAGGGAATTCCGCGGGGCAGGCAGCGGTGTTTCTGTCCGGACATGCGAGCCATGTGCTGCTGGCGATTCGCGGCGACGATCTGAACCGGAACATGTCGAGTTATCTGGTCCGGCGCATCGAGCAGACGGACAATATCGAGCTGCTGACGAATACGGTGATCCGCCGGATGGCAGGGAACAGTCACCTGGAAGAAGTTGAAATCGTGAACCGGCAGACCGGCCAGGAGCGGACGGTGAAGACTCCGGCGGTATTCAGCTTTATCGGGGCGATGCCGCAGACGGCCTGGCTGCCTTCCGAAATCGAGCGGGACGCGAAGGGCTTTGTTCAGACAGGCGCGGCTGTGGCGCAATCGCGGCATTGGGGAGTTGCGCGTCCGCCCTATCTGCTGGAGACCAGCCGTCCCGGCGTGTTCGCCGCGGGAGATGTTCGCGCCGGATCGGCGAAACGCGTGGCGTCAGCGGTGGGCGAAGGGGCGATGTCGGTGCAGTTTGTGCACGAGTATCTGAAGCAGATGTAAGTGAGTTGCTGCCATGCTGACATCAGTCCTCGATCGAGAAGAACGGCAGCGAGGGCTCACTTGTTGCCCAGGAGCTGTCTGTATTGACGGGCGGCCGCACGCAGGACCGCTCCCGGTTCGGCGGACTTGAGGATGTCATCAAGGAACGCCTCGGTTTCGCGGACACTGAGAATCAGCATCGCCCCATCACGAACGGTTGCCTCGGCGGCGGCTTCTGTACTGTGAAGAATAAAATCGGTCATCGCGCGGCCTCCGAGATCGGCCGCGTGCAAAAGGCAGGCCAGAAAGTACGTTAAAATACCTTACCTATGCTGGACCTTGCAGCCTTCACCGGCGCTCTTTCAAGCGTCAGTGCCCTCATTA
>CAZXCO010000258.1:0-11274 GCA_964639095.1 uncultured Solibacteraceae bacterium | reverse complement strand
ATCGAGCGCAAGCACGGGCGCAAGGCAATTCAGTACGACCTTCCGGAACTGAAAGACATTCTGGGCGAGACCTACGGCGTCATCCTTTATCAGGAGCAGGTGATGCAGATCTCGAGCCGCCTCGCGGGCTACTCTCTCGGCGATGCGGACCTGCTGCGTCGCGCCATGGGCAAGAAGAAGGCCGAGGAGATGGCGAAGCAGCGCGAACGGTTCCTCAAAGGAGCGGCGGAGCGCGGCCATCCGGCCAAAAAGGCCGAGAAGATCTTCGATCTGATGGAGCAGTTCGCCGGCTACGGTTTCAATAAATCGCACTCGGCCGCCTACGCTTTTCTGGCTTTCGTGACCGGATATCTGAAAGCGCACTATCCGGTCGACTTCATGGCTGCTCTCCTCACTTCCGAAACGGGCAACGTGGCGAAGGTCGTGAAATACATCAACGAATGCCGCGAAATGAACATCCGGGTGCTGCCTCCGGATGTCAACGCCAGCGAATACACCTTTACGCCGGTTCGCGACGAACAGGGCGACGCCATTCGCTTCGGCCTGGGCGCGGTGAAGAACGTGGGGCAGAATGCCGTCGAGGCGATCATCAAGGCGCGCGGCGAGCTGGGCCGGTTCCGTTCCATTTACGAGTTCTGCGAGCATGCCGACATGCAGGCGATTAACCGGCGCGTCATGGAAAGCCTGGTGAAGGCCGGCGCCATGGATGCGCTCGAAGGCACACGCGCACAGCTCCTGCTCGCGCTCGATTCCGCCATTGAATCCGGCATTCGGGCAGCCAGGGACCGGAACAGCGGACAAGGCGGACTGTTTGGCGGCGATCCGGCGGAAGAGCGCCCCGAGCCTCCTCTTCCGCGAGCCAACGACTGGACTCTCAAGGACAAGCTGCAGGGCGAGAAGGAACTTCTGGGCTTCTACGTGACGGGACACCCTCTCGATAGTTATGAGGAGAAGATCGTCGAGCTTGCCACGCACGATTCGAGCCGCATGGAAGGTCTTGAAAAGGGCGCCGAAGTCGCCCTTTGCGGCATGATCACGGGCATTCAGCGCCGGCGCAACCGCGAAGGCAAACCCTGGGCTTCGTTTACCATCGAAGACCGCAACGGCAGTATCGACGGGATGGTCTTCACGACGCAGTACGAATCGCTGCAAAGCCAGCTGGTCGAAGATCAGGCGGTGCTGATTCGCGGCACGGCGCTGCCCGAAGAGGGCAACCCGACCAAGGTTTCAGTGAAAGAGATCGTGCCGCTGGACGTCGCGCGCGTCCCTCTGCCCAGCCTCATCAGCGTCAAGGTCTACATGGGGCGCAACGGCATCGATCGCGCGGCGGAACTGCAACAGCTCTTCCAGCGCAAGCCCGGTGAGACTCAGGTCCGTTTGCGGCTGGAATCCGCGAGGGACTTCTCGGTGATTCTCGATGTGCCGGCGAAGGTACGGCCCGACCGGGAGTTTCGCGCCGAACTGGCCCGGATCTGCGGCCCCGACACGATGGAAGTGCTCGGCAATTAGGACCGCGGCCCGAGCCTCACGCCACGAGGCGAGGCAGCCGCGATTCGAGTACGCGCATACGTGCGGAAAGAGTCGTGCGCTTCAGGCGCAGCAGTTCGGCGGCGGCTGTCTTGTTCCCGCGTGTCCGCGCCAGGGCCTGCGTCAACAGATTGCGCTCGAAGGTTTCGATGGCCTGCTGATAGTCGAGCCCCCCGTACGGGATCGAGATTTCCGCAGACGCTCCCGCCGCACTGCGCGGCGCGTGGACCGGCGCGATATGGATATCGGACGCCGAGATGGCCGGGCGTGTGCCGCTGACGATCACCGCCGATTCGATCACGTTCTCCAGTTCGCGGACATTGCCTGGCCAGTCGTGTTCGAGGAGACGGGTCAGGGCCTGCGGCGCCAGGTCCTTCGGCCGGAGGCCCTCGCTCGCGCAGGTCTTTGCGATGAAGTGCTGAGCGAGTTCGGGAATATCATCGGGCCGCTGCCGCAGAGGCGGAAGAGAAATCCCGAATACATTCAGACGATAGAAAAGGTCCCGCCGGAACAGGCCCTGCCTCACACGATCCTGCAGGTCGACGTTGGTGGCCGCGATAACCCGCACGTCGAGACGAATCCGCTCGTTGCCGCCCAGCCGTTCCACTTCCTTTTCCTGCAGCACGCGCAGCAGCTTGGCCTGGACTGCGAAGGGCATATCGCCGATCTCATCAAGGAAGATGGTTCCGTGATTGGCTGCCTCGAATTTCCCGGCGCGCCCCTGCAGCGCCCCTGTAAATGCGCCGCGGACATGTCCGAAGAGTTCGGCTTCGAGGAGAGTGTCGGGAATGGCTCCGCAGTTCACGGGCACCCAGGGTCCCCGCGAACGGCGTCCGGCGAGATGGATCTCCCGCGCCACGACTTCCTTGCCGGTGCCAGTCTCGCCCTGAATGAGCACGTTGCAGCGGCGGTTGGCCACGAGGCTGATGCTGGATGTCAGAGCCTGCATGGAGCGGCTGCTCCCGATCAGGGCACGGCGCTTCGCGCTGTTCTCGCGTTTCATCAGGTCAGATGCCACGGGGTCAGAAACCGCCGGGCCGGATACCGATGCCGGCTTCAGGAGAACTTCCATTTCTTCGAGGCTGCGGGCCACGTGATCGGCGCCGGCATCGAGAAACGCCGAAGCGGAGTCGGCGCTGGCGGCGGGCTGGTAGATCCAGAGGGGACACATTCCCTCGAAAGCCGTGGTTAACTTCATCGCGTGTTCCGCATCTTCGGGATTCTGGACCTCGACAACGACAGCGCGCCGTCCGGCGGCGAGGCGAAGAGGATGGCTGCCCGGCTCGAGCTTCATGACGCCGTCCCAGTGGAGTGGAAGAGCGGCCCGGTTCCGGGCCGAGGATCTGATCCAAATGAAGTTCATGTTGATGTGTTGCGGTCTCATCTTTGCTTCAAGGCTTTGCTTCAACGCTTTGCTTCAATGCTTTGCTTTAGCGCTTTCACGCTCTGCTTTAAGGTGGCTCCAACGGGATCGCGGCTGTTGCGCGATTTCGTTGTCCTTTGATCTATCGACCTGAGTTGAAAAAAATTTAGAAAAAATTTTTATCGTTTCAAAATGAATCAAACTATAAATTCCAGATGCATTTTTGCCGATAAGGCATTTGGATGGAGTCGGAAAGCCTGCAAGTCAGTATCTTCGCAGGAGGGTGACCGTGTATTAAATCGGGGAAAGTGTATCGTTCCGGGATGAGAATTTTCCTGGTGCTGGCCACTTTTCTCCAGGAGATGTCTGAAACCACGGCGGAGATGACGAAACAGGAAACGGATCCGGAGGCCGGTTCGAACGGTCCTGCGGAGCTTCCGCCGGAGATGAGCCGTCTGGTGCGCGCTCTGGCGGTGCGGGTGCTGGCGGCATTGCCAAAGAATGCAGGTATTGAGTTGTCCGATTTGATTCAGGCCGGAAACGTGGGTCTTCTGCAAGCGACGCGAAGCTTTTCTCCCGACAGCGGGACGCCGCTGGCCGCCTATGCGAAATTCCGCATTCGGGGGGAGATGCTCGATACGGTTCGCCGGAATTGCAGCCTGTGGCGGTCAACGGAAGCCCGGGGCTCGACGGTGCAGGACAGCGCGGATCTGGAAAGCACGATCGCGGCGCCACCCGAGAACTCTCCGCACAGTCTGCTGGCGAAGCGCCAGCGGGCGGCGATTCTCGATCAGGAAGTAGCGCGCCTGCCGGACCGGTATCGGGCCGTGGTGCGGCTGCGCTATTCGAGCGAGTGCAGTTTGCAGGAAATCGGTGCGGTGTTGCGCGTGCATGAGAGCCGCGCGTGCCAGATACACCGCAGTGCGCTGGGGCGCCTGCGCCGTGCATTGTCAAAGCGGGGCTTTCGAGGGATTTCCATGTTGATGTAGCGCTCTGTGAACGATCGCAGGGCAAGGAAGCACAGGGCAAGGAAGAAACGAGCAAATGAGACTGCAACTCGATACCGCCGTGACGGGAACCGGGGCGACCAGACCGGGCGAAGTCACCCAGCCGGTCCCGGTCGGCGGGACAGGCGCGGATTCCAGCCGGGTCGGCTCCGGCAGCTCCGGCTCCGACACTGTTCAGATCTCGGGTCTGTCGAGTGCGTTGAATGCTCTGGAGTCCGGCCGGGCGGCGCGTGTCGGGCGACTGGCCGCGCTGGTGCAAAGCGGGTCCTACGACGTGCCCGCTTCTCAGGTGAGCCGGGCTGTGGTGCAGGACGCGATATCCCGGAGCACATAATGGGCGGCCTGTTCAATTCGCTGCAGAACTCTTCCACGGCGCTGGACGTGATCAGCCGGGCGCTCGGGGTGGAGCAATCGAATATCGCAAACGCGTCGACGCCGGGCTATGCGGCACAACGCGCGAACATTCTGCCGATCGATACTTCCGGCACGACGGAAAACGGGGGCGACTTCATCGAGTTGAGCTCGACCGGCGACAGCCGCACGGACGCACAGGTACAGGCGGCCAACTCCGAGGCTTCCTATAGTCAGACTCAGACCGCACAGTTGTCGAGCATCAATTCCCTCTTCGACATCACGGGCGCCAGCGGGATTCTCGCGGCTTTCCAGCAATTCAGCACGGCGTTTTCCAACCTCAGCGCCAGCCCGAACGATCCCACGCTGGGTGCGGCAGCGCTCAGTGCGGCGGGTAACGTGGCCTCGGCCTTTCAGAGCACGGCCAACAGCCTCGACAGCCAGCGCGATCAGGTCGACCTGAGTATTGCCAGCACGGTCTCGCAGATTAACGATCTGGCCGGGCAGATCCGTCAGCTCAATGTGCAGGCGGCTGCCGGAGGCGCTGACAATCCGGTCGTCGAGGCGGGCTTTCGCCAGGCGCTGGACCAGTTGTCCTCGCTCGTGGATATTCGCGCCTCGAAGGCGCCGAACGGCACCGTATCGGTGCTCGTGGGCGGCGACTTGCCGCTGGTCGTGGGAGACCAGGCATATTTGTTGTCGGCGAATCCGTCGGCAGCACCGGGAGCGCAGATTTCATCCGCTTCGGGGGGCCACTCGCCGGATTCCTTCTCCGGCCAGCTCGGAGCCCTGCTTGCGACCCGCAACGGCGCGCTGTCGCAACTGCTTGGATCGGGCAGCAGCCCGGGCAGTCTGAACACGCTGGCGGCCGGCTTTGCGGACCGCGTGAATACGCTGCTCGCCAGCGGCTTCAATGCGGCGGGAGATCCGGGCGTTCCTGTCTTTACTTATGATGCCTCCGACCCCACGCAGGCGGCCCGCTCGCTGGCGCTCGATCCCTCGGTGACACCCGACCAGCTCGGTATTGCGACGCAGGGGGCGGCGCCCACGGCCAACGGGATCGCCAATCAACTGTCGATCCTGGCCGGCTCCACTGCTCCCACCGACCAGATCGGCGGGCTTTCCGCGGAGGAGTTGTTCGGATCTATTGCGTCGTCAGTCGGCCAGCAACTGGCCGATGCCCGGACCACATCGGCGAACGATCAGACGACACTGACGGCCGTGCAGTCGAATCGTCAGCAGACAAGCGGTGTCTCGCTCGATCAGGAGGCCGTGAACATCACCGGATACGAACGTTCTTATGAGGCATCGGCGAAGGTGGTTTCGATTCTCGACGAGCTGATCTCCGACACATTGAATCTGGTCAAATGATTATCGATTCGGCAACAACGGGTTCGGACTGGTTCCTCAACGGGATCTCGCGTCTCGAAGAGCAGATCACCACGACGGAACGCCAGCTCACCTCCGGCTATCGCGTGCAGGACGCCGCAGACTCTCCCGGTGAGACAACCGATCTGGTCCGCCTTGGCTCGTCGTATGCCGCGGTTCAGGCATATCAGACCACTCTCACGCGCGTGCAGGCGGAAGCAAGCGGCGCCGACCAGGCGCTGGGTTCGGCGATTTCCCTGATCGAAAACGCCCGTACTCTGGCGGTTCAGGCGGCCAATACGGACCTTTCGACGGTGAACCTCCAGAGCATCGCCACACAGGTTCAGGGAATTCAGCAGCAAATCGCCGGCATCGCAAATACGAAGGTGGAAGGCCGGTTCATCTTCGGCGGCAATCAGGATCAATCGCAGCCATACCAGTTCGATTCCGCGACTGGAACGATCGTTCCCCTGACGACATCGACGGCGACGCGAGTCATTACCGATCCCCAGGGGCAGCCGGTGTATCAGGCCCTGACGGCCCAGCAGATTTTCGATCCGCAGGATGCCTCGGGCGCTTCGACGGGGAACAGTACGATCGCGGCCCTCCAGTCTCTCGAAACCGCGTTACAGACCGGCGATCAGGCCGGAATCACCTCAGCGCTCTCCGCGCTCGAGAACGTTTCGGACTATCTGAACCAGCAGCAGGCGTATTACGGAACCTCGGAGCAGCGCCTGACTACGGAGCAGAACAACGCAGCAGACCAGGCGACGTCCCTCCAGATCGGCATCTCGGGAATTCGCGATACGGATTTCACCCAGGCGGCCACGGATCTGGCCGAGGAAACGACGGCGCAGTCGGCCGCCTATGGCGCCGAATCCGCAATCTCCAGAAAGAGCCTGTTCGATTATCTGGGATGACGATGCCGGTCTTACAAACAGGTGAGATGAGAAGCGCATGGCGAGCCGGCCATTAAGCCAGCAGGAAATTGACGCCGCTTTTCAAAGCGTGCCCGGGCGGCAGACGGACCGCGGAGGCTCGAGGCGGGCCATCCAGTTCGACTTCCGGCGTCCGGACCGTATCGCCAAGTCGCAGCTTCACGCGATCCACCAGTTGCACGATAATTTCGTGCGCAATCTGGTATCGAGCCTGTCGGCGTATCTTCGTTCGTATCTCATTATCAATCTGGTCAGCGTCGAGCAGTTGTCCTACGCGGAATTCCTCGAATGCCTGCCGTCCCCCACGTGCATCGCCTCGCTCGGCCTGAAGCCGTATGACGGGAACGCGGTGCTGGAACTGAACTCCTCGCTGATCTTTCCGATCCTCGAGATTCTGCTCGGCGGCGACGGCAAGCTGCAGTTCAACGCGACACGCGAGATTACTGAAATCGAACAGATGCTGCTCGACGGGCTTCTGCGAGTCATCCTCCGCGACCTGCGGGAGGCGTGGACGTTTGTGACGCCGATCGATTTCGCGATCGAAAACATCGAGACCGAGCCGCAGTTTCTGCAGATTCTGGCGCCGACCGAAGCGGTGGTGGCGGTGGCGATCGAGATCCGCATCGGGGACTCGATCGGCATGATGAATATCGCGATGCCGTCGATCGTCATCAAGATGATGCGGCAGAAGTTCGACCAGCAGTGGACTCTGCGGAAGAGCGCCTCGACCGAAGAAGAGCAGGCCGCGATGCTCAGTCTCTTGCGAAGCGCCGAACTGCCTTCGGAAATCCTGCTGGATGGCCCCCGGGTTCTGCTGCGCGACCTGATGAATCTGGAAGTGGGGGACGTTCTCAGTTTCGAATATCCGGCCACGCAGCCGTTGGATCTGGTGTTGAACGGCCAGCGAAAGTACCGCGGCGAGATGGTCAACTCCGGCCGGCACGCGGCATTCCGGGTGCTGGACCGCATCGGGGAGCGTACCGCATGACGGCCATCTGTGAAGGAGGCATCGCGAGCGGGGAGCGAACCATTCATTCTCCCTGGCTGGGGGATGTCGAGGCCGGTCCCGAATCCGAGATCCTGTTTCCTCTTGGCCTGCCCGGATTCGAAGATGAGCACCGGATGGTGCCCGTCGAGATCCCGGCGCAGCGGCCGATCGTTTATCTGCAGAGCGCGCGGACGCCACCGGTTTGTTTTATGGCGCTGCCGGTGTACGTGATCGATGCCGGATTCCAGCTCCGGCTGTCGGAGGAGGAGCGATGGGCGCTGGAGTTGCCCGAGGATCGCGCTCCCGTGATAGGGGAGGACGTGCTGTGTCTTGCGCTCCTTGTGCCCTGCGAAGGCGGCGTTCAGGCGAATCTGAGCTGCTCGATTGTCATCAACCTGCACAACCGGCGAGGGGTGCAGTGCATACCGGAGGCGGGGTCTTCCGGCTGCTTCCGGCTCTCGGCCGGCAACGGCTGGACGGCGCTGTGTTAGTGCTGCGGAGGCGCACGGGAGAGCGCATCGCCATCGGCCCCGATATCGAGATTGAGGTGATCCAGATTTCGCGCAGCCGCGTGAAGCTGGGAGTGAAAGCGCCGCGGGAGGTTCCTGTGGTGCGGAAGGAAACGATCGCGGTGGCGGCGGAAAACCGCCAGGCGCTGGAGCTTTTCTCGGGACGTGGCGAAGGCATCGGGGAAACGCTGCGGCTGCTGGGTTTCGGCAGGTGAGGTTGCGACAGGTGCGCACCCGTACTAAAAGTTCCAGGCGAGTGGCCGATATGTAAATCGTGAGACCGACCGGGCATCCCGAATGATTCGGGAGAACCCGGGCCCGGCATGATGACGGGTCAGTTTCACGTCAAGGACACAAGAATGTCGTTATCCATTCAGACAAACATCAGTTCACTGGTGGCGCAGAACAACATTCGCGCCAATGCCGCATTTCAGGACAACACGATTGCCCAGCTTTCTTCCGGCTACAGAATCAACAGCTCGGCGGACGATGCCGCTGGTCTGGCGGTGGCCAACAAGTTTCGCGGCGATACAGCGGAGCTGACCCAGGGCGTCCTGAACGCCAGCAACGGCGTGGGCACGCTTCAGATCATCGACGGCGGGTTGACGAATATCTCGACCATCATCGATCGTCTGCGGACGCTGGCCACCGAATCGGCCTCCAACACCTTCACCGGCAACCGGAGCACGCTGAATCAGGAATACCAGGGGCTGCTGCAGGAAATCAACCGTCAGGCCGCCGATGTGAACCTCAATACGGGCGGCAGTTACAACGCGAACCTGATTACGTACATCGGCGGCGGAAGCAGCCAGAACGGGGCGGCCGCCGCACAGGCGAACGCGCAGGTCACCGTCAATCTGAGCGGCGCCACCAATGCGGTCGATACGACCGGCCTCGGAATCGCCCTCACCAATATCGCCGGTGGCGGCACGGAACTCAGCGCCAGCGGAACGGGAGCCACCAACAACACGGTGCGGCTCGACGACACGGCCGCAACATTTCTGACGAGCGCGACGCAGAACTTCACCTTCCAGAGTGCGACGGCGACCGGCAACAAGGACGTTACCGTGGCGGTGACCGGCGGGGCCTCCGGTCTGACGGGGTCAGCGGTGATCGACAGCCTGAACTCGTCTTTGTCTCAGTACGGCATCAGCGCCTCGATCGCAAACGATGGGACGCTGCAGTTTGGCGGCAGCACGGCCTTCACGGCGACCACGACGGGCGTGGCCACGGGCGTCGCCGAGGCGACAGGTGTGGTCGGAAATGTGGTCAATACGTCCAACTACACGCTGGACAGTTCCACGGGCGCAGGCGGCGCTTTTGCCGCATTCACCGCCGGAGGCGGCACGGCTGCTTCGGAAACGATTGTTTTCCAGAACGGCAACGGGTCGACGACCGTCACTCTGGATGATACGAACGCCGGATCCCTGGACCAGGCGCTCTCCACGTTGAACACCGCTCTCAACGGTACGGGAATCTCCGCGGTCAAGACGGCCGACGGCGCGAACATCTCGTTCCAGAGCATCAATTCGTTCAATGTCAACGAAACTGCCTACACTGCGGGCGCGGGTGGCGGCACGGGCAATCTTTTCGGTGGCACGGGAGCGCTCACCGTATCGGGACCGTCCGACACCGCCAGCAATACAGGGAATGCGCTGCAGGCTCTGACGCTGCTGTCGCAGGCTGTCAGCAACCTCGGCCTGGTCCAGGGAGCCGTCGGCGCCGGTATCAACAAGCTGAATTATGCGGTGAGCCTGGCGCAGTCGCAGATCACCAATTACTCGGCGGCGCAGTCCGCAATCCGGGATGCCGATGTTGCCGCGCAGGCGGCGAATCTGACCAAAGCGCAGGTGCTCCAGCAGGCCTCGCTGGCGGCTCTTGCGCAGGCCAATGCCGCTCCTCAGGCCGTGATTTCGCTTCTGAAAGGCTGATTGATAAAGCTGATTGAATAAGGCTGATTGAGTAAGCAAAGCCGCGCGCCGGGGCGAAACCTGAGCCCCGGCGCCGCGGCCCGGCTTCAGCCGGAGAAGATATGTCTTCGATACCCTCGCCGATTACCGTCTCGGATCCAACGTTCACGGGGACGAGCAAGTTCGCGCCGAGCCTGCAGCAGGTGCTGGCGCGCGCGGTCGGCATCGCCTCTCTGCCTCTCAACACTCTGCAGGCGGGTTTGACGACCCTCAACGATCGCCAGTCTGCTCTGCAGAGTCTCGATCTGGTCTTCTCCAATCTCCAGCAGTCGGTCAACTCCATTCAAAGCACGGTCAGCTCAGGTTTGCTGAGCACGTCGATTTCGAACGGATCGATTCTGACAGCCAGTGTCGGCCCCGGAGCTCTGACCGGCTCCTACTCGGTCCAAGTCGAGAGTATCGGGTCGTATTCCACCTCTCTCAGTACTGCGGGATCCACGCCGGTGTCGGACCCCACGACCCAGGGGATCACCAGCGCGCCATCTCTCACCCTTTCGGTCGGCGCCGCCACGACAACCATCACGCCCGCGGGCCCTTCGCTGGAAGATCTGGTCGATGCGATCAATACTCAGGCCAGCGGCCAGGCGCACGCGACGCTGGTCAATGTCGGCTCGACCGCTGCGCCCGACTATCGCCTTTCCCTGACCGCGAACAGCCTCGGATCGGACGAGATCGGGCTCACGGACTCCCTCGGGGCCAACCTGATCGCGAGCTCGACCGCGGGCGAACTGGCGAGTTACAAGATCGACGGGGCGGATGCCGTTACCAGCGACAGCCGCACGGTCACGCTGTCACCGGGACTGACGGTCAATCTCATCGGCGAGAGCCCGGCGGGCCAGGCCACAACCGTTACGGTGCAGGATGATGCTTCCCGGCTGGCCTCGGCGTTCAGTTCATTCGCGCAGGCTTACAACTCCGCGGCCGATGCCCTCAGTCAGCAGCACGGTCAAAGCGCCGGCCCCCTTCAGGGCGACAGCCTTCTGCAATCGCTCGCCGGCGTATTGAGTCAGTTGGCGACTTATACGAACGGGTCGCCTGCGGGCGCGCTGGCGAACTTCGGCATCACCCTCGATCAGACAGGGCATCTCTCGGTAGATACGACGGCCTTCACGTCCGCGGCGAACGCGGACTTTCCCACCCTTCTGACCACGCTCGGCAGTTCCTCGACGGGCGGATTTTTGCAGACCGCGACCAATCTTCTAAGCGGTGTGGAAGACGCGACGACGGGATCGATTCCCTCCGCCGAGGATTCC
>CAZXCO010000257.1:0-3908 GCA_964639095.1 uncultured Solibacteraceae bacterium | reverse complement strand
CTGTGGAGCGAAATGCCGACCTACAGCAGACTGCAGAAGCCAGTGCTCGTCCTTAACGCGAGATACTAACCCATCAACATTTGTGCGGCGCGCCGCGCGCTGGTGCTTGTGCTTAAAGGCATCGCGTCGGCGGAGGAACTTTCATCGGCCGCCGTCCATTCGCCGCGCCGCTCGCTGCGCGTGCCTTCTGTGATTCGTCTGCTGGAATACCGCCGCATCCCGCACCAGACGCGGGCGCTCTCGCGGAAGAACATCCTGATGCGCGACCGCTACACCTGCCAGTACTGCCTGAAGGTGCTGCCCGCCGCCGAACTGACACTCGATCACGTCATTCCCCGTTCGCGCGCCGGCGAATCGGCATGGGAAAATCTCGTCGCCTGCTGCCACAGTTGCAATAACAGGAAAGGCAGCCGGACGCCCGAAGAGGCGGGCCTCAAACTGGCGCGCCAGCCCCGGCCTTTCAGCCTCCACACCAGCCGGCATCTGATGCGGCTGCTGGGCAAGGGCGACGAACAGTGGCGGAAATACCTTTTCTATTGAAAGCGGCTGCCGGACTCCGGACCCTCGAAGGCAAAGCGGGCAGCGCAGGATCCGGATACTAAACTAATCGTCGATGCCCGAAGAGCCATCGGCTGCACAGCACGTTGCGCGCGCATCCCACATGCGCCATCTTGTCGACACCCTGCACCATCTGGAACAAAAGCTGCGCGAGGGAGGAGGTCCGGAGCGCATTGAGAAACAGCACCGCGCGGGGAAACTCACGGCGCGGGAGCGTATTGCGCGCCTCGTCGATCCCGGCAGCCGCTTTCTCGAAATCGGCCTTCTGATCGCCTGGGATCAATACGACGGTCAGGCTCCCGCGGCCGGCGTTGTCACCGGCATCGGGAAAATCGAGGGACGTTTCGCCGTCATTGTCGCCAACGACGCCACGGTAAAGGCCGGCGCCTGGTGGCCGGAAACCATCACCAAAATTCTCCGCGCCCAGGAGATCGCCATGTGCAACCGCGTGCCGATCGTCTATCTGGTCGATTCAGCGGGAGTCAACCTCCCTTATCAGGACGGCATTTTTCCGGGCCAGTACGGCGCGGGCCGGATTTTTTACTATAATTCTCTTATGCGGCGCAAGCTCCGTGTGCCGCAGATTGCCGCCGTGATGGGTCCGTGCATCGCGGGCGGCGCCTATCTTCCCGCGCTCAGCGACATCATTTTGATGGTGGAAAATACGAGCTTCATGGGTCTCGGGGGCCCGAATCTCGTCAAAGGAGCAACCGGCCAGTCGATCGACCAGGAGTCGCTCGGCGGAGCGCACCTGCACAACGCGACAAGCGGCGTGGCGCATTACGTCGCGAAAAATGACGAGGACTGCCTCGCGATGATTCGCGTCCGCTTCCGCCAGTTCCCGGCTCCGCCCCCGGCGCCCGTTTCAGGCGAACCCGCGCATTCCGCCGCCGGCCTCTACGCGGCTTTGCCCGCCGATCATCGCCTGCCTTACGAAATCGAAGACGTTCTCAGCCGGATCTTCGATCGCGAGGACTTCGTCGAATTCCAGTCCGAATACGCGCCGGAAATGCTCTGCGCCAACGCGCGTCTCGAGGGACATCCGGTCGCGGTGATCGCCAATCGGCGCGGATTTCTCAAGCCCCGCGGCTCCTCGGGCAAACCCTCCATCGGCGGCATCGTCTACACCGAAACCGCCCGCAAAGTGGCGTATTTCGTCGAGCAGGCGAATCGCGCCGGAACGCCCATTATCTATGTGCAGGATGTCTCGGGCTTCATGGTCGGGGTGGAGGCGGAGAGCGAAGGCATCATTCGCGCCGGCGCCGAAATGGTGGAGGCCATGTCGTGTGCGAGCGTGCCGCGCATTGTGCTGACGATCAATCACGCGAGCGGCGCCGGTTACTATGCGATGGCCGGCCAGGGATTCGATCCCAACTTCACCTTCAGCTGGCCCACCGCGCGTATCGGCGTCATGGAAGGCGACTCCGCCGTTCAGGCTCTTTATTCGGTGGAACTCGAAAGGCTCCGCCAGGCCGGCGAACCCGTGCCTCCCGATCTCGCCGAAGCCATCCAGCGCACGCGCGCCGATTACGAGCGATGGCTCGATGCGAAGTATGCCGCCGCCCGTGGCCACTGCGACGCCCTGATCGATCCGATGGAGACACGCGCGGTGCTGGCGTTCGCGCTCGAAGTCACGCTTGAGCGCCCGCGTGCCGCCGCTCTGGCGCTGGAGACCCTGTGATCCGCATCGCCAACGGTCAAGGCTTCTGGGGCGACTGGCTGGAAGCGCCCGTGCGCCTCGTCGATCAGGGCTCGATCGACTTCCTCGTGCTGGACTATCTTGCCGAAGTCACCATGTCCATCCTGCAGAAGCAGAAGCAGCAGGACCCGGCTCTCGGCTACGCGCGCGACTTCCCTCCCCTGATCGGGCGTCTTGCAGCGAAGCTGAAGGACCGCAATATCAAGGTCGTCGCCAATGCAGGCGGCGTCAATCCCGCAGCCTGCGCGCGTGAGGTCCTCAGACTCGCGCCAGGGCTTCGCGTTGCCGTGGTCCACGGCGACGACGTTTTCGGGCGTCTCGACGAGTTCCTCGCAAAAGGCTATGCGATGGCCGACATGGATACCGGCCGCCCGCTGTCCACGATACGCGGGCGGATCCTCTCCGCCAATGCCTATATCGGCGCCTTTCCGCTGGCCGAAGCGCTGGATACAGGGGCCGACGTGGTGATCGCGGGCCGCTCGACCGATACCGCGCTCACCCTCGCCCCGATGGTGCACCGCTTTGGCTGGCGCGCGGATGACTGGGACAGGCTCGCGGCGGGCACGATCGCGGGCCACATCATCGAGTGCGGCGCGCAGTGTTCGGGCGGCAACTGCCAGGTTGACTGGGAGTCTCTTCCGGATATGGCCGGTATCGGTTACCCCGTCGTCGAAGCGGAACCCGACGGGTCGTTCACCGTGACGAAGCATCCGGGCACCGGCGGGCGCGTTCATTCGGACACCGTGAAGGAACAGCTTCTCTATGAACTCGGCGATCCGAAACGCTACATGACGCCGGACTGCATCGCCGATTTCACGACCGTGCAGCTGGCTGACAGCGGGCCCGACCGCGTCCGCATCTCCGGAATCCGCGGCGGCCCGCGTCCGCCGACGCTCAAACTTTCCATCAGCTATACCGATGGCTGGAAGGCCGTCGGAACGCTGGTTTACAGTTGGCCGCAAGCCGTCGCCAAAGCCCGCGCCGCCGATGCCATCGTACGCCGGCGCCTCGCGGCGCTCGGCCTCCGGTTCGACGAAATTTACACGGAATTGTTCGGCCTCAACGCGTGCAACGGCCCCGTGGCGCCGCCCAATCCCGATCCGCCTGAAATTCAACTGCGCATCGGCGTTCGCGGACAGGACCGCGCGGCGGTGGATCGCTTCACTCGCGAGCTGATTCCGCTGGTGCTGAACGGCCCGCCCGGCGCGACAGGATTCGGCGACGGACGCCCGCCCGTGCGTGAGATCGTCGCCTACTGGTCCGCTCTGATCCCACGCGAGGAGATCCGGACGAAAGTGGAGGTGATCGCGTGAGGAAACCGCTTTCGGCAATCGCCCATACGCGCTCGGGAGACAAGGGCGACACATCCAATATCGGCGTGATCGCGCTTCAGCCGGAATATTATCCGGTGATCCTTCGCGAGGTCACGCCGGAACGCGTGAAGGCGTTTTTCGGAGATCTCGTCAAGGGTGAGGTTGAGCGCTTCGAGTTACCGAACCTCGGCGCGATCAATCTTCTGCTGCACGAAGCGCTGGGTGGCGGCGGCACGGTGTCGCTGCGCATCGACGCTCAGGGGAAGACTTACGGCGCCGCGCTGCTGGGCAGGGAGATCGAAGTCGACTAGAGTTCCGGCGCGGCCTGGTCCGTTCGG
>CAZXCO010000256.1:0-2618 GCA_964639095.1 uncultured Solibacteraceae bacterium | reverse complement strand
TCGTTGTCGGAGGCGTTATAGGTGACATTGAAATCAGCCGGCGCCTGCCCAGGGATCAGGGCCACGAATCCAAATTCATGACTGCGGACCGGAGAGCAGTTGGCTGAGGTAATCCGTTTTCCAAGCCGCTGCCTTGCGGCGGAGCTTGATGGATTTCTTGTCTGTCGCGGACCGTACAAGGTTGAGGGCGAAATGCCGGACGACCGCCATGTTCCTGGCGCCAAAGCCTTTGCGTAAGCGTGATTGATCCTCGTTGAAGGTCACATCAAGAACCCAGTGCAGCCGGTTTTCGATGCCCCAATGGCCTCGGATCGCCTGTCCGGCCCGAACGGCGTCGAGCGTGGCCGACGAGATATAATAGCGGGTCTCGGTATGCATGGCCTGGCCGCGTTGGATCTGGGCGCGAACACGAATGATGCTGGCGGCGTCCGGCAGCCGCAATTCGCCGGGAAAACGGCGATCACCCGACAGCCAATCGACGTCTTGGATCACGTCGATGCCGCGCTGTTCGATCCGGCCGTGGCCTTTGTCATGTTCGATGTGCGTATTGACGCAACCGGCCGTGGCGTCATCGAAACAGGCCTCGATGTCTGCGCGCAAAGTGGGCTGATTGGCTTTGACAGCCAGCAGATAGTCGGCGCCGGCCTTTCGTATCACGCCTGCGATGGTGCCATTGGTGGCGAGGGCATCGATGGAAACCAAGGCGCCACGCAGTCTGTCTCCTTCGGCCAGTCGCGCCAGCAGGATCGGGATGGCGGTCAGTTCATTCGATTTGTCCGCCACGGCCTCCTGGCCGAGCACGAGACGGGACGTGGTGGCGAAAGCCGATACCAGGTGCAGCGGCGGCTCACCCGCGGAGCGGTCGTGGCTGCGCCGGGAGGTCTTGCCATCGATGGCGACGAACTCCGGACGATCGGGCCATGTCTCACGCACCCAGGCGGTGAAGGCGGCCTGAAACAATTCCGGACTGATCCGGTTCATCAGGATCGTGAGCCAGCGTCCGCCGGGAACGCCGTGCGTAAAGGGCAGATGGTGGCGTAGGAAATCAAGGTGCGCCTCGCCCCAGGCGGCGATATCGTCGTAATCGTCGCAATCCGCGATCGTGCCGCAAACCACCAGGAACAGGACTTCCGCCAGGGGATGAAGGATCCGGCGGACATCGCGCGGATCGTCAATCGTGGAGAGGTGTTCCAGGAGCACCGAGAGCCGGGATTTTCCAGACGGTTCGGCGGAAACAGGGGACATGGCGTGCTCCGAATCCAAAACATGCCATATCGAATCAACCGTCGGTTGAACTGTCTAGCGGCTGTAACTTGAGTTCGGGGCCCTGGCTTGACCTCAGGCGAATCGCATAAGGAATTTTCTTCCTCGACACGGCTCGTCGAGCTGGATTCTTGTCTGTCCTCCATTGTCCGGAGGACCTCCCATGGCATCCATCTGGTCGAGCCTCGCCGACGTGCCGGACCCGCGAAGCGGCAATGCGCAGCGGCACAAGCTGCTCGATATCCTGACCATCGCGCTGGTCGCCTCGATCTGCGGCGCCGAGAGTTGCGTCGATTTCGCCGACTTCGCGCGCGATCGCGAGGCACTGTTTCGCGAATTCTTGGAATTACCTGCTGGCCCGCCAAGCCACGACACATTCTCTCGTGTGTTTCGGCTGCTTGATCCATCCGCCTTCGCGACTTGCTTTCAGAGCTTCCTCGACGCTTTGGGTGAGGACAGCGCCGGGGTTGTTGCCATCGACGGCAAGACGCTGCGCCGCTCCTTCGATCGCGCGGCTGGACGGTCCGCCCTGCACGTCGTCACCGCGTTCGCCGCCGGCGCCCGGGTGACGATCGGCCAGGTGGCGGCCGGCGACAAGGAAAGCGAGATCATCGCAGCTCGCACGCTTTTGGGCCTGTTCGACCTGACCGGTGTCCTGGTCACCGGCGATGCGTTGCATTGTCAGGGCGAAACCGCCCGGCTGATCGAACAGCGCGGCGGCAAATGGCTTTTCACGCTGAAGGCCAACCGGCCACTCCAGCACGCCGAAGTGGCCACATGGTTCGCCGATCCCAAGAACAAGCCCGACGGCGAGTACACCAGCACGGACGCTGACAACGGGCGCATCGAGGTCCGTCGTCACGTGGTCGGTCATGCTATCGACTGGATGCTGTCGGATCGCCGTTACCCCGACGAGGCGCCAATGCCGGGTTTGGCCATGATCGCCATGGTCGAGGCCACCACCACCCGTGACGGTGTCACAACGACGGTGCGCCGTTACTATCTCTCCTCCATCGCCATGGCGGCGGCCAGCTTCGCCGCCGTCGTTCGCGCGCACTGGCGGATCGAGAACTGCCTGCACTGGGTTCTTGATGTCGGTTTCGATGAGGATCGCGCCCGCAATCGCTGTGACCACGGGCCGGAAAACCTCGCCATTCTGCGAAAGCTGGCGCTCAACGTGCTGCGCGCGGCGCGGCCGGATATCTCAATCAGGCGCAAACGCAAACGCTCCGGATGGTCCAACGAATTCGCACGCTCCGTGCTCGGGCAAATGCGATAGTCCTGGGGATCAATGGTCCCCCGCTTGCCGCGATCCGCGACCGCGCCTAGGGTCCGCCGCAACGCGAACCCAAGGA
>CAZXCO010000255.1:0-7244 GCA_964639095.1 uncultured Solibacteraceae bacterium | reverse complement strand
ATTCAATAAATCGCCCGTGCGCCCCGAAGCCGCGGCGTGGGATGCGCAACTCGGCGAATTCATTCTGCGATACGAGACGGTGCGCCAGTATCCCGCGCCGGAGCAGGCGATCCTCGATTTTTGCCGCAGCACTTATGAAGCGGGCGCCAAACTGGGGAACTGGGACCCCGGACTGGTACGATAATCATTCACTCCACAAATCATGAAATCCCGTGTTCTGTCGGGCGTACAGCCGTCCGGCAATCTGCACATCGGCAACTATCTCGGGGCGCTGGCGAATTGGGTCCGGATCCAGTACGACTACGAGAGCATTTTCTGCATCGTGGATCTGCACGCAATCACGGTGTATCAGAATCCGGAGGAGCTTCGCGCGAAGATCCGGGAACTCGCGGCGTTGTTTCTGGCTGTGGGGATCGATCCCAGGCATTCGCGGATTGTGGTGCAGTCGAGCGTGCCGGCGCATGCGGAACTTGCCTGGATGCTGACCTGCGTGACCCCGATGGGCTGGCTCGATCGCATGACGCAGTTCAAAGCCAAAGCGGCCGCGCAGGAATCGGTCAGCGACGGGCTGTTTCAATATCCGGTCCTGATGGCCGCCGATATTCTGCTGTATCAGGCCGCCATCGTTCCGGTGGGAGAGGATCAGACCCAGCATCTGGAACTGACGCGCGACATCGCGCAGCGGTTCAACTCGCTCTATGGCGAGACGTTCACCATGCCGGCCACGAAGTTGCCCGCGGTCGGGGCGCGAGTCATGGGGCTCGACGACCCCACGGCCAAAATGAGCAAATCGGCGTCCGCATCGGGACATGCAATCGGAATGCTCGATACGCCTGACCGCATCCGCAAAAACATCATGCGGGCCACGACGGATTCAAACCCCGCGGTCGATTTCGAGACCATGGGGCCTGGCGTCGCCAATCTTCTGAATATCTTTCAGGCCTTTTCCGAATGGAGCGGCGAGGAAATGCGCGCGCACTTCACGGGAATGCGTTATGGGGACCTGAAGAAACAGGTGGCGGGAATGGTGATCGCAAAGCTGGAACCGGTGCAGCAGCGCTATCGCGAAATTACGGAGGATCCCGCTTATGTCGATGGCATTCTGCGGGAAGGCGCGGAGTCGGTGACGCCGATCGCGAATGCGACGGTTGAACTGGTGAAACAGCGGATGGGTCTGTATTGCGCAGCGCGGTCATAGGCATGAGGAGGGCCGCGAGACAGTTGAAACGACGCGCGCGGGCCAATTTGTTTGACTTCGCTTCAGACGGGTTATTATGATGATTTCTGCGTTTTCCGCCGCACCGCGGTCGTGTACACGCTCATTGAGAACGAACGGAGCTCATAAATGAAGGTTCGATCGAGAAAGTTAATGATTACCGGCGCGGTCGCACTGCTGGGCGGAACGATGCCATTCGGGTTGACGTCGCGTGCGCTGGCGCAGACGCCGGCGAGCCCCAGGCCCGAGATGTCGGAAAAGGCATTCAAGAACGTTCAGGTTCTCAAGGGTATTCCCGTTGATGAGTTCATGGGCACGATGGGCCTCTTCTCCGCCGCCCTCAGTTACTGCTGCGGGGATTGCCATGTCGGCGCCGGCACGGACGATCCGAAATGGGAAGCCGAGACGCCACGGAAAATCGTGGCGCGGAAGATGACCGAGATGGTGAATACCATCAACAAAAACAACTTCGGTGGATCCAATGCGGTGACCTGCTGGACCTGCCATCGCGGCAGCCCTGGTCCGGCCGCCACGCCGTCCATCGATATGATTTACGGCGAGCCGCTCTCGTTTCCTCCCGATGTCGTCCCTCCGGCGCGGTCCGGCAATGCGCCTACGGTGGATCAGATTTTCGAAAGATATCTCTCCGCGCTTGGCGGCGCAGACGCCGCGAACAAAATCACCAGTTACAGCGCGAAAGGAGCGAGCCACCTGTTCGGCGAGACCCGCGACGATTCCGTGGAACTGTATGCGAAGGCTCCGGACAATCTCGTGACAACCGTCCACCAGCGCGAAGGCGATCTGGCGCGGAGCTTTAATGGCCGCGACGCCTGGGTGATGCTGCCGCTCACCGTTGTGAAGGAATATCCGCTCGCGGGAAGCGCGCGCGAAGGTGGCAAGCTGGATGCCGAAATGGCTTTTCCCTGGAAGCTGCGGAGCTACCTGCAGAACTGGCGCGTAGGCAGTCCGATTACGCTGAACGGCCGGGAAGTCAATGTGTTGCAGGGCAGCGCCCAGGGCATTCTCGCGACTTTCTATTTCGATAAGCAGACGAATCTGCTGACCCGAATGATCCACTACGCCAACTCCGCCGTTGGCCGTGTTCCGACACAGGTGGATTATTCCGATTACCGCGACGTGAACGGTGTGAAGATGCCGTTTAAATGGACGTATTCGTGGGTCAGCGGCCGGGAAGAATATGCGTTGTCCCAGGTGCAGCCGAACGTTCAGATTGAGGCGGCCAAATTCGGGCGCCCGGTTCAAAGAACAAAATAGCGCAGGGGCAATTCCGGCAGCAATGAAGTAACATTACGCCGGAATTGTCAGTCATCTCAGGACAGGCTATTTGGCGCGAGCATTCGCGCGGACACGGATGTCCGCGGGGTGTCGCGCCACACTCCCGCCGGCGCATATACCCGCGAACGGGCGGGTCAGGCTACCTGAGGGGCGCCGCACCGGAGGACGGGAAGGCGAGCCCCGCGATGGACTCCGAATGATTGAAGAAAAGACACTCTCGAAGGCGGGCGCGGAAGAGTACGGGCCGACGCGCCGGGCGTTTCATCTGGCCGTGGTTTACGTTTTGGGCGCGCTGATCGGCCTGGCGATGGCGGTTCCGACGATCCTGTATCTGCTGGTGCCGCCGAAGCCGCGGCGGCGCTCGGGGTGGATCGATGCGGGCGATATCAGCCAGTTGCAGCCGGGGGTGCCGGTGGCGCTGAGTTTTCAGGAGAACCGGATCGACGGCTGGAAGGTGGAGACGGAGAAGAAGACGGCGTGGGTGGTGAAGGAATCGGACAACAGCGTGGTGGCGTTCGGGGCGCAGTGCACGCATCTGGCGTGCGCGTACCACTGGGAGATGGATTCGCACAAGTTCATGTGTCCGTGCCACGGGTCGTATTTTTCGATTGAGGGCAAGGTTCTGGCGGGGCCGGCGCCCAGGCCGCTGGACCGGTATATGACGAAGATTGAGAACAACCGGCTGCAGATCGGGGAACTGAAGCAGTCGAGTCCGACGGCGTAACCGGTATGCGCAGGAAATTCGAACAATTCATCGAGGATCTGGACCACCGGACGGGACTGCATTCCGGGCTGCGGAAGTTTCTGTACGAGGAGATTCCGGCGTCCAGCGGCTGGCATCAGGTGTTTGGCAGCGTGGCGCTGTTTCTGATCCTGATCCAGTTTTTCACCGGGGCGATGCTGGCGTTCAACTATGCGCCGACGCCGGGCGACGCCTACAGCAGCCTGCGTTACATCCTGACGGAAGTGACGGCGGGGCGGCTGATGCGGGGGCTGCACCACTGGGGCGCGAGCATGATCATCGTGATCGTGGTGCTGCACATGGTGCAGGTGTTTCTGTGGGGTGCGTACAAGAAGCCGCGGGAAGGGACGTGGGTGGTGGGGGTGGTGCTTTTGCTGCTCACGCTGGCCTACGGGCTGACGGGATATCTGCTGCCGTGGGACAACCGGGCGTACTGGGGCACGGTGGTGACGACGAAGATCGGGGCGACGGTGCCGCTGATGGGTCCGTACGTGAGCCGGCTGCTGGCGAGTACGGGGGACATCGGGGTGGTGACGTTTGCGCGCTTCTACGGGCTGCACGTGCTGCTTTTGCCGCCGGCGACGCTGCTGCTGATCGTGCTGCACGTGTATCTGGTGCGGCGGCACGGGGTGGCGCCGGCGCCGGGCGACGATGCGCGGCCGAAGAAGTCGTTCTTCCCCGAGCAGGTGTTCAAGGACACGGTGGCGATCTTCATCGCCTTCGCCATTCTGTTCACGATGGCGGCGGTGGTGCGGGTGCCTTTGGAGCGGATGGCGGACCCGACGGATACGAGTTACGTGCCGCGGCCGGAATGGTATTTTCTGTTTCTGTTCCAGACCCTGAAGGTGCTGACGGGAGTGCCGGAAGTGGTGGGGACGGTGGTGCTGCCGACGCTGGCGATTCTGGCGCTGGTGCTGACGCCGTTCATCGACCGGAGCCGGCTGGTGCGGGTGAGGCAGCGGACGCTGGCGGCGGGGATCGTGCTGCTGGCGGGGCTGGGCTGGGGCGGGCTGACGGGCGCCGCGGTGCTGGGCACGCCGCCGCAGACGGCGGCATCGCAGATCGATTTTTCGGGGCCGATTCAGTGGATGCAGATGGCGCCGGCGGAACTGGCGGGGGTGCATTATTTCCGCCAGGAGAAGTGCGCGACGTGCCACAACATCACCGGCGATACGCCGAAGGCGGGGCCGAATCTGCTGGATACGGCGCGGCGGCATAATTCGGACTGGCTGCTGGCGCATTTCAAGGATCCGGCGGCGGTGAGCAAGGGCAGCGTGATGAAGCCGGTGAATCTGAGCGACACGGAGATGAAGGAACTGCTGGCGCTGATGATGAAGCTGACGCCGGAGAACGGGGACGTGGTGGACACGGCGCCGGACTTTGCGGTGGAAGGAGCGCTGCTGTTTGAAAACAACCACTGCGGGGCGTGCCATTCGGTGAACGGGGTGGGCGGCAAAATCGGCCCGTCACTGAACGGACTGGCGCAGCGGCGCAACGAAACGTGGGTGATGCAGCACTTCCAGAACCCGCGGGCGATGGTGCCAACCTCGACCATGCCGGCCTACAAGTTCACGCCGTCGGAAATGCAGAACGAGGTCTCCTACCTCTTCACCCTGCCCAACAAGCCCTTGGCTCAGTAAGGCGGCTCAGTAAAGGGGGGCGGACCGGTTGGGTCTGAAGGCGCGGCAGAGGAACTGGTCAGCGGCGCCGCGTAGTATCCGGTCCGCGTCTTCACGATGGCGCCGGGCACATCGACGGTCACCTTGATCCGCCGAAACGTTCCGTCCTGTTTCTGGTTGGTGGGGTTATACGCCATCGTGTACTGGTTTCGCAGATCCTGCGCGACATGTTCGGCGATATCGTCCACCTCGGCCAGTGCTCTGGGATAAAACGCCTCGCCTCCCGTTGCCAGCGTGAGGGTGTCGAGATCGTGCTTCGCCGAGGCGGCCGAACGCGCCGTCTCACTGGTCAGAAGACCGATAGCATAGATCAAGACGCCGTTCTGCTGGGCGGAACGGGTTACGCGCTCCAGTTCTTCCAGGCTGCTGTTATCTTCGCCATCGGTCACCACCAGCACGACCTTTTTGTCGTTCCTCGCCAGACGCTTCAGGTGTTCCACTGCCATCGCGACCGCGTCGCGCATGGCCGTCGCTCCCCGCGAATCAATTTTGTTCAAAGACGCTTCCAGTTGCTTCACACTGTGGGTAAAATCCTGCACCAGAGCGGGCTTGTCGTTGAAGGTCATGATGAATACCTCATCGTCCTTGTTCGACGCCTGCACCAGCTTCAGCGCGGCCTCGGCCACCTGCGCGCGCCGCACCAGCATACTGGCGCTGTTATCGATCACCAGCCCGAGCGAAACCGGAGCATCTTCGCGCCGGAAGTCTTTGATCTCCTGCGGGACGTCGTCTTCATAAATCTTGAAGGCGCTCTTTGGCAGCGTCGTAAGGAGCCGGCCGCCCAGCGTGACTGTGGCGTGCAGTTCGACCAGCCGCGTGTCCGAGCGGAAGACCGCTCCGCTGTCCTCTGTCTGCGGATCCGCGGGAACCTGAGGGTATGCCAGCGCACATACCACCAGGATTAACAAAGCCCGAGCTGCATATTTCATTACCGTCCCCTCCCAGCAGGAATATTGCCAGAGTTCCTCAGCCTGGCAAATTTTCATGAGTTAAGCTTTTCATGAGCTAAGCTGATCGACAGAATCCGGACCTGCCCTGCCGCCGCATAATCCAATCGGTTTTACCGCAAGCGACTTCATCGAACTGGCGCTCACCGCGATTCTCGTCGCTCTGGCCGTCCTCTGGCGTTCGCGGATCGCGGCTGCCGCCGAAAAGCTGGCCGGGCGGATGCTCTGGTGCATGCTGGCGCTCGCCATCCTGCCGGTCGCTCTGCGGCTGGCGCTGCTGCCCCGTAACCCCGTTCCGTCACCCGATATTTACGACGAATTCAGTCACATGCTCGTTGCGGACACCCTGCGGCATTTCCGGCTCGCGAACCCTCCGCACGCCCTGCCGCAGTTCTTCGAGACGTTTTTCGTCCTGCAATCCCCAACCTACAGCTCGATTTATCCGATCGGCCAGGGACTCGCGCTGGCAACAGGGTGGATCCTCTTCGGAGTTCCCTGGGCGGGCGTGTTGCTCTCGACCGCCGCCTTCTGCGCGCTCTGCTATTGGATGCTGCGCGGCTGGACCACCCCTTCCTGGGCGCTCCTGGGTGGCTTTCTCGCCGTGCTCGAATTCGGCCCGATCAATCAGTGGAGCAACTCTTACTGGGGCGGCGCCTGCACCGCGGCGGCCGGATGTCTCGTGTTCGGCGCACTGCCGCGTCTTCGCACCCGCTCTCCGCGAATCCGTGATGCCGTCCTTCTTGGACTCGGGCTGGGGCTGCATCTCCTCAGCCGTCCGTTCGAATCGATTTTTCTCCTCCTGAGCGTTGTTCTCTTCCTCCTGCCCGACTGGCGAAATCTCATTCGGCCGGCCGCTATTGCCGCGCTTGTGTGTCTGCCCGCGGTGGGGATCACTCTGGCTCAGAATAAACAGGTCACCGGCCGCTGGACGACTCTGCCTTACGCCCTCAGCCAATACCAATATGGGGTGCCTGCTTCATTCACCTTTCAGCCCCATCCGACGCCGCACAATCGCCTGACGCGCGAGCAGGAACTCGATTACCGCATGCAGCGCGCCTTCCGGGCACAGGAGACCGACACGGTCTCCACGTACTTCCGGAGGCTGCTTTATCGCGTTCGCTACTACCGCTTCTTTTTTTACCCGCCGCTCTATCTCGCGCTGATCGCGTTTCTTGCCGGGATCCGCGACCGCCGCCGTGCATGGATTGCCGGGACTCTGCTGCTTTTTGCACTGGGTACGAACTTCTATCCCATTTTTCTGACACACTACATCGCGGCTCTGACGTGTCTGTTCGTCCTTGCGAGCGTGGAGGGTCTGCGAACGATCAGCCGCTGGACCTCGGGCGCGACAGCGGCGCGCGCGC
>CAZXCO010000254.1:0-3742 GCA_964639095.1 uncultured Solibacteraceae bacterium | reverse complement strand
CGGGAAGCACCGCAACCCAGTGGCTGGTGCCCTCGGTATCGATCGCGTGCAGAATGGCGCGCTTTTTCGGATCGATCACGAGCAGCTTCCGGCTGGCATCGCAGGTGACGTAAAGCATCCCCGCCTGATCGATCTGAATGCCGTGCGGAGCGACGTACGGAGAAACATCGATCGTCCCGGTGAGCGATCGCGACCGGAGATCGATGATGGCGATCGTGTGGTCCGGATTCGGATTTCTCCCGTAGATGCCTGCGCCGTAGATCGGGACGTAAGCGGTGCGATGGTCGGGAGAAATCGCGAGGTCGTGGGGATTGATTCCGACTTCGATGCTGGATATCTCGGTCCATGTCTTCGGATCGAAGAACCGGACGTGATGCCCGACCTTGTCGATGAGAATGACTCCGGTTGTGCCGGTGGGGTTGTTCGGATCTGCGTTTTTCGCCGGGAGCAGAACGGCGAAGAAGAGAGCAGCGGCGAGTACCACGCCGCGGCTCCGAGGAAGGAGTGCGGGATGCCGTTCAAACATGGCGATATCATATCGCCGAATTTTGCCGGCGGCGGAGGCTGCTATCCGTGCCCGAGCGCCTCTTCGAGCAGAGTCGCAATGCGCCCGGATTTATCCTCGAAGAGCTGCAGTTGCCTCTCTGCCGCGCGCAGTTTGTCGGCGAGATGAAGACACGCCAGCACCGCGACACGAGTGGAATCGCTGGAAGATCCGCGGCCGGCGATCGAAAACATCAACTCGTCCACCTGCTGCGCGATCTCCTGAACGTCATGCGGATCGCTGTCGACGAGCAGAGAATAATTCTGATTGAAAATCTGAACCCGGACTGGCCGCCGCGCCATAACCGCCTGTCCTCTATTCTATGCGTTGGCGGCTTCAGGCGGCGCCCAATTGATCGATATGCCCCAGCAGCTTTTCGATGCGAGTCCGTACCTGGTGCCGTTCCGTACGAAGCGCCTCAATTTCTTCACTCAGACGCGCGACCGTATCCTGCGACTCCCTGAAAGCAGCCTGTGTGGCCGCCAGTTCCTTCAGCGCCGCGTCTTTCTCCTGCCGAAGCCGGTTGACCAGCGCGACCGCCTTCTGGATGCGCTCTTCCAGATGGCTGAGAGTATCGATTTCCGGTTCCTGTCCAATTGCTGCCATTTTCGAGTACCCTGTGAAAAACTTCCTGACGCGGATTACTGATGGGCGCCCTCGAGCGCCGCTTTGACCTGTGCGGTGATGAGAGCGAATTGCGCGGCATCGGCCGTCGCCGTCTCCGCCAGAACCTTGCGGTCCAGCTCGATACCGGCCAGTTTCAAACCGTGCATGAATTTGCTGTACGTCAACCCGGCTTCCCGTGCCGCCGCGCTGATCCGCACGATCCACAATGAGCGGAAATCCCGCTTCTTCCGTTTGCGACCCTTGTAAGCAAACCGCAGCGCGCGCTCAACGGCCTCCTGGGCGGAGCGATGCAGTTTACTCTTGGTCAGAAAATAACCGGATGCAAGATCCAGCGTCTTGGCGCGGCTTGCTCGCCGCCTGGGACCACGTTTTACTCTGGGCACGTTTTGTCTCCTTGTGTGTTGTCATCTTTGCGGCGAAACAGGCACGTGCGGTGGCTCCGTTCGCTCGCCGGTTCCCGCAGGAACCTCAAAATGCGATCCCCTGCTTCAGTCTAGTAAGGGATCATTCGCTGCAGCACCGCCTGATCGGCGGCATCCGCTACGACGCCGGTGTGCAGCTTGTTCTTCCGCTTGCGCGCCTTGGACGTGAGAATGTGCCGCGCAAACGCGTGCTGGCGGACAACTTTCCCCGTCCCGGTCTTTTTGAACCGTTTAGACGCACCTTTGTGGGTCTTGAGTTTAGGCATGAAAATATTCCGGGAAAACAAATTTTACCACAGTACGGGGTACAAGTGCCCTTTGTCCGCTTCCACTACTGCCTGGTACAATACAGACGTCCATGGAATTGTCCCAGGACCGGCAGTCGCTCGCGGCCGAGCTGACTGTCGGCCAGTTTGCCCTCGTGGCATATATCCCTGATCCGCTCGCCTGCTTTCTCGACGACCTTCGGCTCGAACTGACCCCAGGAAGCAAGCCCCGCGCTCACGTCACCATTCTGCCCCCGAGGCCGCTTCACGATAACCTCAGGCACACGATCGATCAGATTGCCGGTGACATCCGCGGCATCGCACCGTTCCGCATCGAGTTGGGGGGCATCGAAGTCTTCGAGACCTCGAATGTGATTTATCTCGGGCTGGCCAGAGGGGCGCCCGAACTGCGCCGGCTCTACCGGGCGGTGAACTGCGGTTGCCTGCGCTATAGCGAAATCTTTCCTTATCACCCCCACATTACGATCGCGCAGAACATTTTCCCCGAACAGGTGGCCCCGATGGTGGCTCTCGCGAGGGAAAGGTGGGCGAATTATCGCGGCCCCCGGGAGTTTGTGGTTTCCACACTGTCGTTCGTGCAGCATGTGGCCCTCTCGATCTGGACGGATGTAGCTGCGCTGCCACTTGACCTCGAAGTCCCCGTTGGCAGCTGAATTCGTCAGAAAAGCCACGATGCCCCGGCGCGATTTCCAATCCGTCGACGAGTACATCGCTTCGCAGCCGGAGGAAGCACGGGCCGTGCTGGAACGCGTGCGCACGATCATCCGCAAAGCCCTGCCCACCGCCGAGGAAACCATTTCTTACAGGATCCCGGCATACAAGCTGCCTGCCGGCGCCGTGCTCTATTTTGCCGGCTGGAAGCGGCATTATGCGATCTACCCCGCCGGCACCCGTCTCATTGAGGCTTTGCGGCAGGATCTGGCGCCCTGCGAAGTGCGCGGCAGCACCATCCGCTTTCCGCTCTCGCGCCCGGTTCCGGCCAGACTGATCGGGAGAATCGCCAGGTTTCGCGCAGAAGAAGTCCGGATACGAGGCTAATCCAGACTTTCCGGCTTCAATTCGATGTTCTTTTCGCCCGCGGCTTTCTTTTCCCAGTACTTCTTCAGCCAGGCTTCCCAACTTTTGCCGGCGGCCGTGTCGCGGCCGGTGAAGCTGAGGCTGGCAATCTCCGCGTAAGGGATCGAAACCTTGACGGACTGGCCCTTCGGAAAGAGACGCACCACGGATTCGGACAGGCTCGCCGCCACGCGCCTGTCGAAAATATAACCTTCCACGGAACTGCCGTCTTTGCGGGTGATCGTGACGTCGCCGCGATAATCGAAAGCCTTTTCCAACCCCTCGCGCAGTTCCTCTTCGGTCGCCGGCTGCCAGACGCGCCCCTGCAGATTTTCGTGCTCGAAGCCCGGTACGACTTCGAGCTCTTCGGCGTTCACGCTTCCACCTCTTCGCCGGAGCCCGCGGCCACCTGAACCTGCACGAGCCCGGCGGGCGCATGCACCGGCCGGACCGGCTCATCCAGCATCCGCAGCGCGGCGGGGTCGGGATATTTCGAGAAAAGGGTCGCCTTGACAGTCGCGGCGAAACCCCGCCAGCTGCTGAACTGATCGTGCACCGCCGAGGCCTCGTATCCGCTGTGAACCATGCAGTTCGCGCACTTCGGATTGCCCGATTCCGTGCCGTAGCGCTCCCAGTTCGTGCCCGCCATCAGCTCGGCGAAGGTATCCGCGTAGCCGTCCTGCAGCAGATAGCAGGGCTTCTGCCAGCCGAACAGGTTGAATGTCGGCATGCCCCACGGCGTACAGGCATAATTCCGCTTGCCCATCAGAAATTCCAGGAACAGCGGCGACATGTTGAATTTCCAG
>CAZXCO010000253.1:0-8843 GCA_964639095.1 uncultured Solibacteraceae bacterium | reverse complement strand
CGCGCGAAAGCGGGCAGGGGCGCGGCGGAGGCGCTTCGCGATTCGGCCTGCTGGATCCGCCGTTCGATTTCCCGCACGGAATCAAGATAATCGCCCATCCGGCGGCGGTCGGATGCGCAGAGAGTGCCGGACAGCCGCTGGGCATCGGCGACCACGAAATCCAGAATGCTCCGGTTCTCGCGTGACCGCATGGCGCGCGTCTCGGGGTCTGTGGTTTCGCCGTCGCCGAAAAGCCGTTCGAATACCGCGCGCGGATTGGTCTCGTAAGGAATCGGCGTATCGGGTGAACTCCACGAGATCGTATTGCTGTAAGCGCAACTGTAGCCTGTGTCGCATCCGCCCACGAGGCGAACGTCTTCCAGACCCAGTTCGAGTGAGGGCATCGCGGTTCCAGGGCCGATTTCACGGGCGAGAATCTGATCCACCGTGGTGGCGTTGCGGATATCGGCGCCCTCCGTCTTTTTCGGATGCACGCCTGTCAGCCATGTCGCGCCGGCCCGCGCGTGATCGCCCGTGCCGTCTCCGAGCGGCTCGCCGTTGTGGTGGGCGAGCCCCGTCAGAACGAGAAGCTTGTCGCGGAAGGTTTCGAGCGGTTTCAACGTCGGAGAGAACTCAAAGCCGGCGCCTTCCGCTGCAGGCGTCCAGTCCCGCATGATCACGCCATTGGGTGTGTAAAGAAACGCCGCGCGCTTCACCGGCGGAGGGGCCGACGCGAAGGCGGGCGTCATGGAATCCAGCAGTGGCAGGGCCACGGCGGCGCCCAGTCCGCGCAGCAGCGTCCGGCGGGCAAGTGCTCTCTTCACGATGCTTTCCTCATTTGAAATGGTACGCTGTTCACAATTCCGAGAATGATCGACGAAAAACGGTAATTCTGCCGCGCTGCCGACCGGCGAATGGCGCGAACGGCGGGCTGGTCATACGATTCGAGCCCCCGCCCGAGTGCATACGTCAGCAGCTTCGAGGTCAGACATTCGACGAATTCATCGCGCCGGTCGAGAACGACTTTCTTCAGCCCGTCGAGTCCGTTTACGGCAGTTCCGTCGGGGAGCGCTCCGGCCGCATCGATCGGCGCTCCGTTCTCCTGCAGGCGAAAGCGGCCGATGGCGTCGTACTGCTCGAGCGAAAATCCCAGCGGATCGAGCCGTGCATGGCATGACGCGCAGGCCGGGTTCGCGCGATGCTTCTCCAGTTGCTTACGCAGGCTCTGCGCAGAATTCGCCGCGCTTTCGGGCAGCGTTGGCACATTGGGCGGCGGCGGAGGGGGTGGAGTTCCCAGAATATTTTCGAGAATCCATTTGCCGCGCAGTACGGGAGAAGTTCGCGTCGGATAAGACGTAACGAGAAGAATCGCGCCCTGACCCAGAATGCCCCCGCGGTGCTCGCCACCCGTCAATTCGACGCGGCGGAAAAAGCTGCCCTTTACGCCGGGGACGCCATAGTGCCGGGCAAGCCGTTCGTTCAGGAAGGTGTAATCGGCATCGATGAATTCGAGAACGCTGCGATCCCCGCGGAGGATGTTCGAGAAGAACAGTGCGCTCTCGCGCTCGAAGGCATGCCGAAGCGGCTCGTCGAACGCGGGATATCTGGCGGGATCGGGCTTCCACGACGCGACGTTTCGCAGATGCAGCCATTGCCCGGCGAAGTTCTCTTCCAGCGCCTGCGATTTCGGGTCGGCCAGCATTCGCCGCACCTGTTGCGCCAGGACAGCGGGATCGCGCAGTGTTCCGGCTTCGGCGGCGCGCAGCAATTCATCGTCCGGAATGCTGCTCCAGAGGAAGAAAGACAAACGCGATGCCAGATCCAGGTCGCTGACTTTCGCGGTGACTCCGCGTGGCGTCTTCTCCACACGGAACAGGAAATCGGGTGAAACCAGAATGGCGCTCAAGGCCAGTTCGATGCCGGAATCGAAGTTCCCGCCGTCGGCCTTTCCCTCGTCGAAAAAACGCATCAGCGGCGCCAGATCATCCGCCGTTACGGGCCGCCGGTAGGCCCGCCGGGCAAGATGGCTCAGGATGCGGCGCGCGCAGGGCGCCTCCGGCTCGTCCGGTCCGGGGCTGCAGATGAAAATGATGCGGCGGCTTTCCGTGTCTCCCGGACCGGTGGCGTTGTAAGGCCCGCCCAACGTGACATAACCGATTGAAAGATTATTCGCGCCTGGAACCGCGGGAGCAACCACCGTTCCCGCAGTCTGCTCCGGTTGCTTCAGCAGCGCGGCGCCGATCGTATGATCGCCTGCCGTCAGTTTCACCCGGAGTTCGAGATTGCGCGTGCCCTGATTGGCTTCCGCCGGGTCGATTGCGGCGTCGAAAAACCGGACGGTCCTGTTGTCGACGCGCAGATCGACTCTGGCCGGCGGGACGCCAGGCGCCGGATTTCCGCGTACATGCAACAGAAAGGCATATTCGGCGTTCACGGGGAAATAGCGGCGGAACAGAATGCCTCCGCGTTCATCCGGCGGCATGGTCTGGACCACATCTCCGAAAGCAGCCTGCGCCGCCGTGATCTTTTCGGAAGAAACGCCGGGCGTTACGTCACCGACCGCCAGCCGAGCGATCTGGCGCGCCGCTTCCAGATACTTTTTCATGTGGAGAGGGGAGACGGTGAGAGTCCCGGCAATGTTGTCGAACCCGTAGCCGGAGTCGTCCGGGGGAAGATTCCCGGCCTGATCCACATCGTCCATGTCGTCCATGTCGCCGATATCGAGACCGAGCAGATCGCGAATGGCGTTGAGATATTCGGCGCGATTGAGTCTGTGTATTCCCGGGTCGCCCGGCTCCGGATGCCGGGCGGCGGCGTTATCGAGCCGCGATTCGAGCGACTGCACGGCGGCGGCGCGCACAGCCGGATCGGGTCCCGGGATACCGGGCGGCGGCATCTCCTCCGAGCGAAGCTTTCCCAGCACTTTTTCGAGAACATCCGGCGAGGCGGAGGCGGAGGAGGATAAAGAAAGTCCGGCAGTCCTCAACCGGTCGTTGTGGCAGCCGATGCAGTAATGATTCAGAGTGCTTTCGAACGAAGCCCGGGAACGACCGGCCGCGAAGAGGGTTGTGCCGGTCAGACAAAGCACCGCGAGCGCGCAGACGGTGCGTGCAGCAACACCAGCCACATACCACTCATATCACGGCCGGCTCCGGCACTTTCTCCAGGACACAATCCTTACCAGGGCAACGGTTTGCCCTGATGAAAGAATCCTCCCGTCGGCCCGTCATCGCTCAGCAAAGCCAGCGTGACGCCCGTCTTTGCGCCATCCGGGATTTCCATTGGCGCGGCATCCGTCCCCATGTCCGTTTTCACCCATCCCGGATGCGCCGAATTCACCTTGATCTTTGTGTCTTTCAACTCATGGGCGAGATGAATCGTAAAGGAGTTCAGCGCGGCTTTCGAGGCATCGTAGGAAAGCGATTTGAAGTTGTAGATAGGACTGTTCGGATCGGAGTGCAAAGTCTGCGAACCCAGAATGCTCGACATATTTACAATGCGCGCGGCCGGGCTCTTTTGAAGCAGCGGCATGAGCGCCCGGGTCAAAGCCACGGGCGCGAAGAAGTTCGTGTCAAACGTGCGGCGAATCACGTCGCTCGATGTTGTGCTTACCTTGCCGCCTCCCAGTCCCTCTGCGGAAATGCCAGCGTTGTTAATCAAAATATCCAGCCGCCCGAATTTCTCTTTCAGAAATGCCGCGACAGTGGTGTGGTCCTGTTCATTCGTCACGTCCAGCTTTACGAATTGCGCGTCATAACCCTGGTCCCGAAGTTTCTGAGCCGCGGCTTCACCCTTTTGCGGATCGCGCGCTCCCAGCACCACCGTCACGCCCGCCTGCGCCAGTTGCCGGGCCATTTCCAGTCCCAGCCCTTTGTTCGCGCCTGTAATCAACGCGATCTTTCCTGTGCTTGCCATATCCTCCATAGATTGCAATCACTGTCCCGGGATTCAGCCGGATACGGACCGCCCTCGAGGAGTTCCAGGAACAGTTGTGCAGGCACTGCCGCGAGGGATATGATGATATGCTTTCGCGTAACGTGAAACTGCCTGTCAAACGACCTTCATAAAGAGTGAGATCGAAATGAGAACCAGAGTATCCGCCGTCGTGTTTGCCTTCGCGGTCCTGATCGGGCTCATCTGGATGTCCCCGATCGAGACAAAGATGTATGCCCAGCAAGCCGGGCAGGGCGGTCAGGGACGGGGTCGCCGCGGACTGGGTTTTGGCCGGGCGAACACTCCCACGTTCCCGGGACCGCCCGCTGGAATGACGGCCCTGCCGCTCGATCTGTTCCGCTCGAAAAATTTCTATAAAGATCAGAAGCTCTGGTCGGATCAGCGTTATTTCCGCTGCAACACGCCGCGGCAGTTGACGGACATCTGGACTTCACGCCGGATTGGCAACAATCCGCCGGAGTCGGCATCCTGGGGCGATTGCAAAGAGGACTATCCGCGCGACAAGATCGTGAGCCACCTGCCGTACAAGACCGCGAAGGAGCATTACGAAGCCCTGCTGGCGGCCGCGAAGGCGAAGGGCGGGCCGACTGTTTACACCAAAGCGACGGTTCCGGACTGGGATGGCTACTATACGCGCGATATGCGCGAGGATCACGGCGCGGAGTGGATCTGGGGCACAGTGAACCAGGTTCCCACCATCCTCTCCCTTCTGACCCCGGAATACCAGAAGCGCATGGTGCAGATGAACTACCACGAAGCGGTGGATAACGCGCCGCAGTGGGAGGCCTCTTTCTGCTATCCCGAAGGATTTATGCGGTGGTGGGCCGAGGCTTCGCAGGGCGGCAACTTCCAGCTCACGATGACGCCATGGAACGTTCAGTTCCTTTCCGGCATCGCGGCCAACTTCCTCCGTCAGGTGATGATCGGCAAGGAGCACGTTCAGAAAGTTCCCCAGTGGTACGGCGAAACAGTCGGATTCTGGGACGGCACCACTCTGGTGACGTGGACCGCAGATGTGCAGGCATGGACGCTGTCACATTCGATGTTCGAGTTCAGCGGGAAGATGGAGACGGTTGAGACCTGGCAGCCGGTAATGGACAACGGTAAGTTCGTTGGTTTGTTTCAGGATACGGTGTTTTACGATCCCGATGCGTTTGTTCAGCCGCTGCATGCGACTTACCACTATCGGCGCGTCGCCACGACGAACGACCCGAACCGGCGATACACTTACATTGAGTGCCTGAGTAATCTTCGGAATACGAACGGAAGGCCAACCCAGTTGACGAAAGCCGACCCACGTTACATCGACTATTACGGCCGTCCGTGGGCGCAGGACTGGGAAAAGTACTTCGAGGTCGGCTGGGACAAACCTCAGGACACGCTGCCGCAGGATGTCCTCGACATCTTCAAGTAACGGGAAAGAAGGACTTGAGAACAATGAAAGTGCAACCCACCCGAGCCTGGCTTATTGCCGGACTTCTCACGCTTGTTCCGGCGGGCTTGTTGGTAACGCCCGCCCTGGCGCACCACTCGTTCGCCATGTACGACCAGACCAAGACACTGACGCTCACGGGCGTGGCGTACCAGTTTGTCGCTCAGGCCAATCATGCCGAGCTTCATTTCTATCTGATCGGGCCTGACGGTAAGCTCGAGAAGACCAAGGACGGAAAGTACGTCGATTGGGGTGTCGAGATGGCGGGCGCCGCGGCTGTCGCTCAACAGGGCATCACGGCGGCCAGTTTCCCTGCGGGTACGATCTTCAGCGTCAAGCTGAATCCCCTGCGGGACGGGAGTAATTTCGGATCGCGGGCAGGGAACAGCGCTATCGCCAAGTGCCCGTGGAAGATGCCGCCCGCTCCGGGCAAGACTTGTGACACGGTGAAGGGCAGCCAGATTCTCGGCGGCACAACGTTCTAGAGACCTTTTCCGCAAAGAAGGCTGATTTGAAGCAATTCGCCGACTGGCTTTCCACCACGGGCCCAAGCGTCTTCCTGCAAAATCATAACGCCTGGGCCATCCCGGCGATCCAGTCGATTCACATCGTCGGAATCGGGCTGGCTCTGGGCTCTGTTTTCATGATCGATCTCCGGATTCTCGGGCTGGCGGGGATGGATCAGACCTTGCGGCAGACCACGGACCGCTTCGGGCCCTGGCTGACCGGCGCCCTGTGTCTGCTGCTGGCGACCGGGCTTCTGATGGTGATCGCTGAACCGGTGCGCGAACTGGTGACGATCTCGTTCTGGGTCAAGATGTTCTTCGTTGCCGTCGGAACGCTGATCGCAGCCATCTTTCAGATCTCGCTCCGGAAGCAGGAACGGCGATGGGAAGAGATTCTCGTCAGAAGCCGCTCGATTCACTGGTTTGCCATTCTCACGCTTCTCATCTGGGCGTGCGTGATTATCCTCGGCCGCCTGATCGCCTACGATCATGTGTGGGGTTCCTGGTCGCCGGCAACGAAGGCCTGATGGACATCACCGCGGTTCTCCAATGGCTCGAAATGACCGGCCTTGCCACCCGGATTCGCGCCTCGTTTTATATCTTTCCCCTTCTGGAATCCATTCATGTCATCGGACTGGCGCTGGTGTTTGGCACGATTGCAGTTATCGACCTGCGTCTGCTGGGGCTGGCATCGACGCAGCGCTCGTTCCGGCGCATGGCGTCCGACATTCTGAAGTGGACGTGGGCGGCCTTCGCCCTCACGGCACTGACCGGGTCATTGATGTTCATTACGAACGCCCGGGTTTACTATCACAACTTTTATTTCCGGACGAAGATGGTGCTGCTGGTGCTGGCAGGGCTCAACATGCTGGTTTTCGAGCTGACAGCGGGGCGCACGGTCCATCGCTGGGAGAAAGATCGCTCCGCGCCTCCGGTGGGCCGCGCGGTGGCGGCTCTGTCGCTCGTGATGTGGATTGCCATCATCTGCATGGGGCGAATTATCGGATTCACGACCACACACGCGCTCGCGACGCCGCCGCCCTCCAGCGTCAATTTCGATGACTTCCTTGGTGGAACTTCGAATAACGGCGGAGCTCCGGCGCCCCCACAGAAAGCGCCTGCTCATAAATAGCAAATAACAGGTCCACTAAGTCCTGTCGCCCGGCATTTGCCGCGCCGTCGTCATTCCTGGTGGTTGACACCGATACCAAGCCGACATAGAATCTCCGCTGCAGGGTCAGCTCAGTAACCCGAAAGTAACGGGTCAACTTCATCGGTACAGGGGAGTCACGTGAAAACCTTCAACGTTCTCGCACGGTTCTTGTTCCTGATCAGTATCAGCGCCCCACTCTGGGCGCAGGCCGTTTCCACCGCTCAAATTCAGGGAACAGTCCGGGATGTTACCGGGCTTGGCGTGCCTGGCGCTGACGTTCGGGCGACGCAGACGGACACGGGAGCGGTTCGAACCACAACGACGGGCCAGGACGGCGGCTATGTGCTTCCCAGCCTGCCGATCGGGCCCTGGCGGCTCGAAGTCAACAAGTCCGGTTTTTCAAAGTATGTGCAGACCGGTATTGTCCTGCAGGTCGCCGCGAATCCCACCATCGACATTCCGCTTCAGGTCGGCTCGGTAAACGAACAGGTTTCGGTGGAGGCGAATGCGGCGCTGGTCGAGACACAGGCGACGGGTGTCAGCAGCGTTATGGAGAACCAGCGCATTCTCGATCTGCCTCTGAACGGGCGCAACCCCGCCGATCTGATTCAGCTCGCGGGAGCGGCGATCCAGCTTCCGCAGTTCAACGCTTCGAGCCGGAGCTTTCAGGGCCAGGCCGGCGGGCAAGGATATGCGGTTGCCGGCGGACAATCCTCCGGCGTGACCTATCTGCTCGACGGCGGCCTGCACAATAATCCTTATGACAATTTGAACCTTCCCCTGCCTTTTCCGGATGCCCTGCAGGAGTTCAAACTCGAGACCAGCGCACTGACAGCCCAGTACGGCATACACGGAGGCGCGACGGTAAACGCCGTGACCAAGTCCGGCACGAATGACTTCCATGGCGACTTATTCGAGTTTGTCCGGAATAACCTTTTCAACGCGACGAACCCGTTCGCGGCCAAAGGATCGGACGGCAAGCGTCTGACCGACGGATTGAAAAGGAATCAGTTCGGCGGCACCATCGGAGGGCGCATCATCAAGAACAAATTGTTCTTCTTCGCCGGATTTCAGGAAACATTGACACGGCAGTTGCCTGCCTCGAATCTTGCATTCATTCCAACGGCGCAGATGATGTCGGGCGATTTCACCACCATTGCGTCGCCTGCCTGCAACAACGGCAGGCAGATCAACCTTGCGGCCCCCTTCGTGAACAACAGGCTGGCGCCGTCTCTGTTGGATCCGGCGGCCGTCAAGATCGTGCAGCAACTGCCGCAGACGAGCGATCCCTGCGGGTCGTTCCGGTTCGTGCAGCCGATCCACCAGAATGAATACCAGCTTCCGGTCAAGGTCGACTATCAGATCAGCGAGAAAAATTCGATGTTCGGGCGGTATGTCGCGACCACGCTCAGCCAGACGCCGCCGTATGAAATCGAAAACAATCCGCTCGCGACAACAACGGGCGGACGCGACAACCTCGCCCAGTCCGTTACACTGGGCGACACTTACCTGATCAGCCCCACCACAATCAATTCGACGCGCCTGGTGTTCAACCGGACGGCGATCCATCGCGAGAATGCCCCCTTCTTCGGTCCGAACGATGTGGGCATCAACGTATTCAACTACGTGCCGGATTTCATGATCATGAACATCACCGGCGGGTTCAGCATCGGGAGCGGTATTGAAGTCAATTCGGTCTTTCACACCACGAGCTATCAGGTCGGCGACGACGTCAGCATGGTGCGTGGTTCGCATCAGCTTGCGTTCGGCGCCATTGCCTCCATGTGGATCTCGGCTTCCTACGCCAATGTGCGCTCCT
>CAZXCO010000252.1:0-3136 GCA_964639095.1 uncultured Solibacteraceae bacterium | reverse complement strand
CCGCAGACTTCTTCCACAACATCCTTTCCCTTGCCCTCGGGCAGATCCTGAGCCTGCGCCAGTTGAATCATGGAAGTCACGAGAAAAGGAACAACGAAAATCAGACGCTTCATAGCTCCTCCTATCGTAAACTGCCCTGTCGCGTGGGGCAAATATCACCTGCCGGGACCCGTTTCCTCCTCGCTGCGCGGGCCGCGGGAGACATTCCCGGACAATCCATCCGTATGGGTATTGGATAATCAAGTTGGGTTCGCATGGTCGAAGACCTGATTCGCCGGGCACGGCGTCGATTTCTTCTGAACGAGGCTCTCGCGCAGTTTGCGTTCGCTGCGGCTGTCTTCATCGGCGGCTTCGTGCTCCTGCTGATCGTTGGCGCGCGGTATCTGGAATGGTGGGCTCTGGCGTTGTTCGCAGCCGCCGGACTCGCTATCGCCGGCTGGCGAATTTATCGGAGAACGCCCGATCCCTTTACGACAGCAGTCCGCGTGGATGAGAATGCGTATCTGCACGATGCTCTCTCGACTGCGCTTTATTTTTCGGCTCATCCTCCCAGAGAGACGGACGCCAAAGAGACGGAGGCCAAAGAGACAGCGGGGTTCCGGGAGTTTCAGCGGCGGCAGGCGGATCAGGCCGCCGGCGAGGTGCGGCTTGAAGAGGTTGTTCCTTTTGTTGTGCCCCGGTCTCTCTATGCGATGGCCACCTTGTGCGTGCTCGCCTCCGTGCTGATCGGCCTGCGCTTCTGGGCCGTGCATCGCCTGGATCTCGAGGCGCCACTTGCGCAACTGCTTTTCGAAGACGAGGCCCTTCACAATACGAATCAGGCGCGTTCGCTTCATCCGAAGGCCCAGCCGTGGCAGGAGGAGGCGAATTCCCTGCTTTCGAAGCTGGGAGCCGCTCCCAAACCGAACGACCCGCTTCCGAGCACGCCGGATGCTCTGGATCAGGCCCTCGAACAGGCTCTGGAGAATCCCGATGCTCCAGCCGGAAAGGGCCAAAAGGGCAATGGCTCCGGGAACGCAGGTCAGACCAAAGCCGGTCAGGCTTCCCGGGAATCACCCAACGGGGATCCGATCGACGACAGCGAACAGCAGGCGTCGAGCGATCGCAACTCGGAGGAGAACGCCGCTCTTCAGGCGAACCAGGCGGACTCGAAATCGGCCGCTGCCAGAAACGGGAGCCAGAACAATCGTCAAAGCCTTCTTTCGCGGCTGAAGGAAGCGGTTTCCAACATGTTGTCCCGTTCCGCGAGCAACCAGGACACTTCGGCGCAGAAAAATCAGGAAGCGTCGCAGAACCAACGCTCCGAGAGCCAGCAGGCTCAGGGTGGCAAAGGCGGCCAGCAGACCGGAGAGAGCCAGTCGGATGCGGAAGGGCAGCCGGACTCGGACGCCCAGGGCGCCCAGCAGGCTCAGGGCAAGCTCAATTCTTCCAATCAGACTCCTGGCCAGGGCGGCAGTGGCATCGGCACTCAGGATGGCTCAAAGGAGATCAAAGCCGCCGAGCAGTTGAAGGCAATGGGCAAGATCAGTGAGATCATCGGCCAGCGCGCCGCCACCGTCTCGGGCGAGACTTCCGTCGAAGTCCAGTCCGGAAGCCAGAAACTGCAGACCGATTACTCGAATACGTCGGCAACGCACGGAGAGGCGGACGGCGATGTTACGCGGGATGAAATTCCTCTCGCGCTCGAATCCTACGTCCAGCAGTATTTCACTGAAGTGCGGAAAGCCGGGAAGGCCAAAGCGTCTCCGAAACCGCAGGACACACAACAGTGAACGCGCGTCACGCGCTGAGCCGGCGATCTGCTAATTGCCGGCAGAAGTGCGGGAGACCTGCCCGTTCAGAGCGTCTCGCACCACCTGCCCCAGTTGCATGAATCCGGCCAGATCGCCCGGTTTCTGAAAGTATCCGGTCGCTCCCAGTCGTGCGACTGCGTCGCGGTCGAGCGGGGAATCGGACGAGGTAACGATGATGATGGGAATTCCGTTGCAGCGGGCGCTCTGCCGGATCCGCGTCAGAATCCGGCTTCCGGTCGCGCGTGGAAGGTTGAGGTCGAGCAGCGCCAGATCGGGAGCGGTGGCGGAATCCTCCGCGTCCACCCGCTCGATATAGCGGAGAGCCGCCTGACCGTCTTCCACCACAACCAGCTCGATCTCAGTCAGACCATGTTTCTCGAGCGCGCGCCGGACCAGAAATACGTCGCCCGGATTATCCTCGGCCAGCAGAATTGTGATAGGCGAGCTCATAATCGCCGGTTTCCACCCCCTCGAGCGTGAAGTAAAACGTGCTGCCGACCCCGGGTTCGGACTCAGCCCAGATACGCCCACCCGCACGCTCAACAATCTTCTGACAAAGCGCCAGCCCAATCCCCGTGCCGTCGAACGCCGACCCGTGGAGCCGCTTGAAAATTCCGAAAATCTGCGTCAGATACTCGGCTTCAATCCCTATGCCGTTGTCGCTGACTGAAAACAGCCAGAGTCCGCCGCCGTCCTGCTTTGCGTCGATTTTGATAACGGGACCCTCGCCGGGAGGGTAGTCTTCTTTGCGATACTTCAGTGCGTTGCCGATCAGGTTCTGGAAGAGCTGAACCAGATGGATTTCCGGTACCTGAACGGCCGGAAGATTTCCGATTTCGATGGAAGCGCCGGTATCCTCCACAATCGTGGAGAGGTTCAGGAGCGCGGAATCCACTGCGGCTGCCGAGTCAGCCTTCGCCGACGCCGGGCGCGCCGCATTAGCTACACGCGAGTACGTGAGCAGCGCCGTCAGCAGGTTCGACATTCGCCTGGCGCCGTTGATGGCGAAATCGATATACGACTGCGCCCGCCCGTCCAGTACGTTTCCGTACTCTTCTTTCCGGAGCTGGCTGTAAATCGAGACCATGCGCAGCGGCTCCTGCAGGTCGTGGCTTGCCGCGTAAGCAAATTGCTCCAGATCCGCATTCGATTGCTGCAGAGCCTGATTCGCCACTTTGAGCTGCGTGGCGCTCTCCATCTGCTCCTGCACGTCGGTGCAACCCCCGAGCCAGCGAACGATCTGGTTGTTGCGGTCGCGGACAGCAACGGCCCGGCAGAGAAACCACCGGTATGCACCGTCGCTCGATCGACGGAGACGGACCTGGACCTCGAAGGTTTTGCTG
>CAZXCO010000251.1:0-2086 GCA_964639095.1 uncultured Solibacteraceae bacterium | reverse complement strand
TCCACGCTCGGCGCGAAGCCGGATCTCGAAATCATCGGTCTTATCGCGAAAGAGATGGGACTCGCCAGACAGATGGGGCCGTGGTTGCCGGACACCGTTTATAACGAGATTCGCCGGACCGTGAAAGGCTACGACATTCCGCTGCCGCTGGTTACGATCGGGGCGCAGCAGACGGCGCCGGTGAACGGGCGCGTCGGCGTCGAGAGCCGGCCGGACCTTATCCGCTCCGCCCACGAAAATCTCTTCACCTCCGGAACGCTGGGGCGATATTCTAAAATACTGAATTCAGTAATTGAAAGGTATTCGGCGCCCCCGCCTCCGGATAAAGAGGAGTACGTGCACGGATAGCTTTCTTCCGCGCGCGATCAAACATGGAATTCATCATCATCACGCTTATCAAGACCGCGATTATCGCGTTCGTGCTCCTGACCGTCCTTGCGTATCTGCAGTGGGTGGAGCGCAAAGTCATCGCGCACGTGCAGGTTCGCATGGGGCCGTCGCGCGTGGGGCCGCACGGTCTGCTGCAGCCGCTCGCCGACGTGATCAAGCTCATCACCAAAGAAGGCGTGATGCCGCCGCAGGTCAACACGTTCTTCTATCTGCTTGCGCCGTTTCTGGCCGTTTTCATGGCGCTGATTTCGATTTCCGTGATTCCCTTCGGGACTCAGATCACGGTCGGACCCTGGACGACGGCGATGCAGTTAACCGACGTCAATGTCGGGCTTCTGGTGATTCTCGCCATCAGTTCGATGGGCGTTTACGGCATCGCGCTGGGCGGCTGGGCGTCCAACAACAAATACGCTCTGCTCGGAGGGCTGCGCAGCTCGGCCCAGATGATCAGCTACGAATTGCCGCTGAGCCTCGCGCTGGCGGCGCCGCTTCTGATCGTTGGCAGCCTCAGCCTGCGTGAAATCGTCAATGCGCAGGCGGGCTACAACTTCGGCTTCCTTCCGAAGTGGTCGATCTTCGCCGGCCCGTTCCCGCAGGTCTTCAGCTTCATCATTTTCATGATCGCGGCGTTCGCCGAAACCAACCGCATCCCGTTCGATCTGCCGGAGGCGGAAAACGAACTGGTCGCCGGATTCCATGTGGAATACAGCAGCATGACGTTCGCGGCTTTCTTCATGGCCGAGTACGCGAACATGGTCACGGTCTGTTCCATCGCGACGCTGCTGTTCCTCGGTGGGTGGCATCCTCTCTGGCCCGTCGCTTACGGATCGAATTTTGCGGCCCCGCTGATCCTCTTCGGCGCGGGGGCCATCTGCTTCTATCACGGTCTGAATCCGGCCCGCCCGTTCGACCGCTACACGCTGCCGGTGTTCGGCGTCGCGTTCTTCGGGCTGGCGGCGCTGATGCTGTTTCCGCCGGTGATTCCGGTCCTGATGCCGCTCTTCTGGTTTCTGGCCAAGTGCGGTTTCCTGCTGTTTGTCTTCATCTGGATCCGCGCGACGCTGCCCCGCTTCCGCTATGACCAGTTGATGAGTTTTGCCTGGAAGGGGCTGTTCCCCGCGGCATTGTTGAACCTTCTGATCACCGGATTTCTGGTGGCGCTGGCGTCCTGAGTTATCGAGATGGATCTATTCTTCTTTCTTCTGTTCGCGGCAATCGCGGTGATCTCCGCCATCAATGTGGTTGTGCAGAAACATCCGATCGCGAGCGCGCTCTCGCTCATCGGCGTGATGGGCTCGATCGCGGTGCTGTACCTTCTGCTGGGGGCGGAATTCATTGCGATGGCGCAGATTATCGTCTATGCCGGCGCGGTGATGGTGCTGTTTATCTTTGTCATCATGCTCCTTAACGCGGGAGAGGAGGAGCGACGTGGGCGCTCGTGGACTTCCCAGCTGCTTGGCATCCCGGCCCTGATCGCGTTCATCGGGCTGATCTGCCTTTTCGTCGGACGCGGGTTTTCGAATTCCGGCTTCGTGAAGTTCGGCAATTTCACCGGCGGCTCCGCGCAGAGTGTTGGCTACGCCCTGTTTACCGACTATCTGCTGCCATTTGAAGTGACGTCGGTGCTGATCCTGATCGCGATACTGGGCGCGATCGTTCTTGCGCGAAAGGAACTGGACTGATTCATGGATCCTGC
>CAZXCO010000250.1:0-4022 GCA_964639095.1 uncultured Solibacteraceae bacterium | reverse complement strand
GCTTGTGTAAAGTACCCCGCTGGAACCAATCATCCAGAGCAGGCGGATCGGTAAACCTGCGCGACCTTCCGAATGCGGATACTCGCCTCGGATATGACCGGCGAAAGGCGCAAATTCGAGTTCCAATTAAGATGGAATCCGGACGACGCGCATGCGGGCGCCGATCTGACGTCAAGTCGCAGAGCCAGAACTCGCGGATCGGCATGGCATGAGCGGATGGGAACCATTCGTCTCGTCAAAAGGGGACAGATGCCCGGCGCTGGCATTCAGGACCTTGCGCCGCAGGACCTGAGGAGAACACGCGCTCGGTCGTGCCATTCTGACCGGCGGGCGAGTTGGGTTACCTCGGCTGCAAACAGAAGCTTTGGCATGCGATAAATGACACCATCGAACTGAGAGGGCGCCCACCGGGCTAGTCAGCGGTGGGCGGCCATGCAGGAGTAATCCGGGACGCCGCGGACCATTCGGCACGATCGGAAGTCGATTCCTGCCAGCGATATGATTCAGAAGGGCAGGATGCGTGGCGACCAGTTTGAGACGCCGGCCGCAGCAGGCCAGGAGATGAATCGGCAGGAAGCCGGTACGGACCGACGTAATGACCGCGGCGTTTGCCCTGATCGAGCACATGGAGCACGCGAACATGAAGTCAAAGAACACGATCTGTCTCTGGTTCGACAAGGACGCGCATGAGGCGGCGCGCTTCTACGCCGCCACTTTTCCGGATAGTGAAGTAACCGCCGTTCACGAGGCTCCTGCTGACTATCCGGGCGGCAAGAAGGGCGATCCGCTGACGGTCGCGTTCACCGTGCTGGGCACTCCCTGTCTTGGTCTCAACGGCGGCCCGGCGTTCAGGCACAGCGAGGCCTTTTCCTTCCAGATCGCGACGGAGACTCAGGAAGAGACGGACCGTTACTGGAACGCAATCGTCGGTAATGGCGGCACGGAAAGCCAGTGTGGTTGGTGCAAGGACCGCTGGGGCCTCTCCTGGCAGATCACCCCGCGCGCGCTGACCGATGCGCTCGCGGCTGGCGGCGGTGAGGCCAGGCGTGCCTTCGAGGCGATGATGACGATGAAGAAGATCGACATTGCAGCCATCGAGGCAGCACGGCGAGGCTGACGCGAACAGGCCGACACGTCCTGAATGCTCCTGGATCACGCGCTATCCGAAAGTCGCGTACCGGTGCAACCTGGAGTGCCCCGCGCAAGCGAACCAAATCCTCGCAACGCCCGTCCCGTCTACTTGCTTCCGGAGTTTGCGTCGCGGGCGCTGTATTGAACGGCGTGATCGACAATCACGTACAGGAGTTGGTCAGGATCTTTTCTGGCTTCTTTCCTGATCCAATTTCCCGCCCTGGCTCCTGCAGCTTCGGTGTCCGGGGGCATTACGCCCCGCTTTTGCGCGGATAGCTCGGCCAGAGCTTGCACAATTTCGAAAAAGCCCTCGTCAGTTTTGCCGCCGAGAGCCCAGGCTTCCCGGACCGAACTGGTTACCGCCTGCTCCATGGTCCAGGAGTGTTTGGCCGCCGGTTGATCCGACGCTTGTGAGGAAGGGGACTGGTTCTGTGCCGCGTACAGGGGAAGTGTTCCGCTGGCGGTTGCGCTCAGCGCTGCGAGCACAAAAATTTGCACACGTTTTTTCATGGCCGGGGTTTCCTTTGTTTATCGATGTCTATGTTTTTTGTCATGGTCGGCAATCGCGCCACCGATGGCGCCGGCTGCCGCTCCGGCCGCTCCGCCGACGATGGTTGATTTCAGGCTGCGTCCGAAAATGGCGCCCAAAGCCGCTCCGCCCGCAGTACCGATCAATGCCCCTTTTCCCGGACCGATACCGCCGTTCTCGTGATGATGACGCTGCTCATCCTCACGGGCATAGCGGTTGTAATCGCCTCGCCGGACTTGATCGTGCATCCCGCGGTAATAGTTATTGCGATGCTGCGCGGGCGCGGCGGAAGGAAGGACCAGCATTGCTGTCAAGGTCAGCACCCACAGCGTCATGGTTTTTCGGACTGCCCGCCCGAGAGGATTCGCCGGAGGCAATACGAATTCCCTAAGACTCATGACACTCCCCCAGCACGCAGGGAGCCGGAAAAGTGAGGCTGTTTAAGGAGACTACTCAAGTAAGACACGATGGAATGCGGAGGCTCTGTTATGAGAGATACAGAAAACGGCCTTCATCGGAGTCTGAAAAGGAGTAGATAGTGTCGGCCGCGGCTGCGAACTGATTATCGGCAATCATCAGGTGCGGCACTGACTTTCATTCGGGCCATTGATGACGATAATTGGTACTTCGTCGTGCCCAGCATGGACGTGGCGCGCAGCCGTCCATGACCGAATTTGCAGGGTCTTTCGAAAGGACTGTAAATCACTGGAAACACTGTGTGTTAAGAACTGCAAAACAATGCTGCCTGCCGGTTGAGGCGGACGGGACGGCTGAAGCGTACCAGAACCGGTGTCATCAAAAAGCGGTACGTTCTGTGCAGACTCCGATATGCGCCCTGGGCCACTATGAGGCTGTGCGAAGAACCTTCGGTTACGAAGGTGACCTCGCAGCCTAAGGGGGCACCATGATCAGATCGCTGATAAATATGATCTTTGGTTGTGCTCATAGCAGGACAACCTTTCCTCTCACCCCGTCACGCAATTCCAAAACACCCGAACGAGCCCGGCGCGGCACATACATCGTCTGCCTCGACTGCGGAAGAGAGTTCGACTACAACTGGCACGAAATGCGCATCGGCCACCCGATCCGGCAGCTCCCTGTTTCCATTGCTGGCCTGCAACGAGAACAACGAGTCGCATAATAGTTGCGAGTTGTACGTAGTTGTTCGGCGGAATTCATTAATGGCCGACGGCGAGAATAATCAGGGAAAGTACCCCGGCAATCAACAAAGAGAGCGCCCCGGCAACTATCGAGAGCCACGCGATTACCCTGAGTGGCATGAACGCTGCCGGATCCAGCGCCAGATCAGCTTCGACGCTTAGTGTCGCCTCACTGAGCCTTGCCGGTGGGGTTGAAATTTCCATTCACTTCCGGTTTTGCAATGAATACGGTTTTCGATCAACGTTCTCTTTGGATTTAGTACTGAGTATTCCGGCTTTTCCTCCGGCGCCGGCCTGATGCAGCGGCAACAGCGCCGAACCGACTACCGGGGAAGGCGCGTGGATAAGTACCCGGGTGTGTCCCTGACCGGGACGGGAATGGGAGGGATCGCTTCATTCGTCACGTCCATGTCAGTGCGGGATGGAATTCGAATAGCATTGTCGCGTGCTTTAGCGACGCTGAAGTGCTGGTGCCGGTCCATGCAGGTTTGACGCCGGGCGGTGGCGCTTGAGCAGAACCGCCCCGTCACCTGGTTGCGTAACTTTTCGGCCGCCTCGCAGGATTATGTTTAACGGGAACAGACCCGAAGAGCGATGACCCGGATCACCGACGACCGGCTGCGGATCGAAGCCGCACAACGCGACCCTTCGCACTTTGGCGATCTCTACGAAGAGCATTTCTATCGCGTTTACGCCTACGTCGCCCGCCGCGTGGGCGATCGTCACCAGGCCGAAGACCTCACCGCAGATGTTTTCCGGGAAGCGCTGGCCGGCATCAGGAAATTTGAGTGGCGGGATGTCCCGTTCGCGGCCTGGTTGCTCGGAATCGCATCGCGAGTGATTGCGGATCACTTCAAACGCTCGGGTCGTGAGGCAAGGAGTCCGCTGGCGATGCCGGAGCTCTCCGCCACGGACGATGTCGAGCGTAACGCCATGCTCTTTCAACTGGTGGAGCGACTGCCCGAAGCGCAGTTCCGCGTGATTCACATGCGGTTCGTGGAGCAAAAGAGTATCCGTGAGATCGCCCAGGAGCTTGGGCGCAGCGAGGGAGCGGTGAAGCAGCTTCAACTCCGCGCAATCGAGAACCTGCGGATTCAAATGGAGGGCGCCCATGCCTGACCTCGAGCTGGTTGAACAACTGGATCGAGCCGTGGAATCGGCGCTGGGCGGGACCGTGCCCGGCGGCGCGGGGGCCGACCCGG
>CAZXCO010000249.1:0-2790 GCA_964639095.1 uncultured Solibacteraceae bacterium | reverse complement strand
GCGATACGTCGGCGAACGCGCTGTTCGGGCCTCTGCAGGTGGTGACGGCGACGAAACTGGGTCTGAATCAGGTCCTCATGGCCGCGGCCAATTCGGGCGGCGGCGTGGTGGGCAAGATGATCAGTCTGCAGAGCATCGCGGTTGCCGCGGCCGCGACTGGTATGAAGCGGAGCGAGGAAGGCATGCTGTTCCGCTTTACACTCAAGCACAGTATCTTCCTGGCCATCCTGATCGGCCTGCTGACGATGTTTTACTCGTACGTGATGCCCGGCTGGGTGCGGTGACCGGGCGCGTGAGATCGCTTCCGGTCCCACCGCAATAACAATCAAACGCGGCCCCGCCCGATCCCGTATTCTGGGCTCGACACCGCGTGAGCGTAACCATCAAAGCACTCTGGTATATCGAAGGCCATCTCAGCGGTGACCTGTCTCTGGACGCCGTAGCCGATGTGGCCGGCGTTTCGCGCTTTCACCTGTCGCGCGCGTTCGCGGTGTCGACCGGACACGGTCTCGCGGCCTACGTTCGGGCTCGCCGCTTGAGCGAATCCGCCCGTGCGATCGCGGCCGGCGCGCCCGACATTCTCGCGGTTGCGCTCGGGGCGGGCTACGGCTCGCACGAAGCAGTTACCCGCGCCTTTCGCCAGCAATTCGGGCTCACGCCCGAGCAGGTTCGCGCGCGGGCTCAGCTCGAAAATCTCAATCTACTGGAGGCAATCCGAATGGATCAGACGGCAATCTCTCCTCTGGCTCCGCCGCGCGTCATAACGGCCGGCGAATTACTCATCTTTGGACTCGGCCAGTTCTACCGCGATTCCAATGCGGGAATGGTCTCGCAGTGGGATCGCTTTCTGCCGTGGCTCGGCCATATCGCCGGGCAGAAGGGGAATGTGGCTTACGGGGTCATCTGCAACACGGACGAGGCGGGCACGTATGAATACATCTGCGGCGTGGAGGTTGCGGAATTTCCCGCCGACCCGCCCGAGTTCACGCGGCTGCGCATCCCTCCCCAGACATACGCGGTGTTCGAACACCGGGATCACATTTCCGCCATAGCCGCCACGTGGAAAGCGATTTGGGAGCGCACCTTGCCCGAAGCGGGCTTGAAAGCGGCCGACGGTCCGGCGTTCGAACGCTACGATGAACGGTTCGACGGACGCACCGGGCTCGGCGGCCTGGAGATCTGGATTCCGGTCAAGGCGTGATATCGCCCGGCCGTCACTTCGCTGAGAGGCCCTGGGTCAATTCGATATACGTGCCGTTCGGATCGGTGACGAAGGCGATCTTCAGTTCGATCTGCTTCGTCATGTCGCGATACGGCATATTAATCGTCACGCCGTCGGCTTGCAGTCTCTTCAGCGTGGCTGCGAGGTCCGTCACTTCGAAGCCGATGTGATCGAGCGAGCGTCCGTGGGTGCCGGCCGCGGGCATGCGGGCCTTCAGGAAATCGATCTCGCTGGAGCCAGGCATCATCGCCGCGGGCATGTTCCGGCGCGTGCCGCTCCCGGCGCCGAACTCCTTCATGTACCAGGCGCGCGCCGCTTCCTGATCCGGGACGGATTCGTGCACGTGGTGGAAAGCCACGGGCGTCTTCAGCGTCTTGTCCTCCATTACTTCGACCGTTACATCGTCGGGGAATGTCACGAACGCCTGCACGTTGGGGGTCAGTTCACGCCACATCAGCCCCGCGGCGGCCGCTTTGGCCCTGGTGTCCGCATAGCTTTTCACCGCAAGCGCGATATGGTTGACGACAGAGCCGTTGGTGCCTCCGGAGGGCGGCATGCTGGCTTTGGAAACGATCACGAAGATGCCAGGGAGTTTGAGAAGCCCGAGCGATCCGGCGTTGGCCGGCGTGGCGCCGAAAACATCGACCCATGCCTTTTTCATCGCGTCCGCGTCCGGCACCACGAAATGAATGTGGCCCAGCGACACCCCGAGTTCGTTCGGAGGCGCAGTCTGCGCGAAAACAGGGGCTGCCACAGCCGCCATCAGTGATACCAGACAGAGGATTCGCATGGGCCTTAAGCTATCACACGATTCGGCGGCTGCGGACCTGCGCGGCCGTCAGTGTTTGTCGGGCAGCGCAAAAACGAAAATGGCGTTCGAGCCCTTCGGAGGTTTCAGGTCCGGGGCCTCGGCGAGCAGGGTGCCGTCGAGCAGACCGTCGCCCGTCATGATCGCGATGTATTGCCTTCCCTTCACAGCGTAAGAGATCGTGCTGACGGAAACATGCCCGCCCACGATGGCTTCCCAGAGCTGCTTTCCCGTGTAGGCGTCGAAGGCCCGGAAGCGGCGATTCATATCGCCGTGAAAGACCAGGTCACCCGCGGTCGCCAGCACCGCGCCGTCGCTCGGAGAGCGGCCTTCGTTGAAGCGGAGAATTTCGCCCGTCGAAAGGTTGATCTTCGCGATCCCCGTTAGTTTGTTGGGATCGGAGCCGGGCTGTGGCACGGGCACGCGCCGCTGCGGCCCCTCAGGCGAGACCGAAGTCATATCGAGGCAGTTATCGATGTACGGTACGTAGAGGGAATTGGTCACCGGCGAGTAAGCGGTGGGCCAGAAGCTGCGCGTGTTGTAGAAGCAAATCGTGTGCCGTTCGCCGGGCTTTTTATTGACCAGATTCCAGTTGATGGTGGTCTTGCCGGTCCTGCCGTCGATGTTGGAAATCAGGAAAGCCGGGTCGTCGTAGGGGAACGGCGTCGCCCACAGGAACTGGCCGTTGCCGCGATCGAGCGCGAAAATCCCTCCGCCCTCGCCGACCATCACGGCCATGTCGCGCTCCTCGCCGCGCTTG
>CAZXCO010000248.1:0-2002 GCA_964639095.1 uncultured Solibacteraceae bacterium | reverse complement strand
CGGCTGTCTAGCCGTAAATATCATCCATATTCTGTGAATTTGGATATGCGACATTCTGCGCGAGCGTATGGCTCGGAGGCGTCACGAATGTCTGATGACCGTGAAGGCCGGTCGCGGTGGCCGGCTGGGTGCGGTTCTGGTTGAAATCAACGCGCGAGGAGACCTGGAACGACGCCGTCGGCACGTAGGTGAAATGCTGCTTGATCAGTTTCCACGTCTTCTTGTAATTCTCCAGCGGATGCTGAATGTAACCGTTGAAGGCTTTGGCGCAGTTGGCGCACATCTCGCGCTCGCTGTGCACCATGATCGTATAGTCCAGCCACTCCAGATTCGTGTTTGTCTGAATCAGGTTCTCCAGCCACTGCGCAATCTCCCGGTCTGAGCCCTGCAGAGCAATCACGATCACCTGTTCCGAGTGATGATGGCTGGCGGCCGTGTAGCGGACGTTCGATCCTCCCGTGTTCCTCTTGTTCATGCCCCACGCGTTGAGGGCCATCAGATTCGCCTTGACGATCTCGGCGTCGACAACATTGACCTTCACCGTGTAGCCGCCAATGTTGCTTTCGTATTGTGTCAGCGCGGGGCTCTGGTATTCCCGGCGGGTCTGATTCAGGTCGAGGGTTCCCCCGCTGTGGGACACTTCGCGGATCTCGGGCCGCAGCTTCGCGTTGGTCTCCTTGCCGTCGCCGCTGGAATAAAGATTCGCGCAGCCGTCGTAAATCACATCGCGCGAAAAAATGTAGCTGTTGCCGGCCTGGTCTTCCGCATAGACCCCCACGCAGGCGGCGCAACGATTCCGGTGAGAGGCGAACTGCTTCTGCGTGTCCCAGTTCGTGTGACCGGATTCCGCAACCCGATAAGTCGTCACGAACTGCTCCATCGTGTTGTGGTGGTGCGAGGGCACGGTGTTGCCCTGCTGGTCGTCGAATCCGAAACTCGGGACGTGGGTGACCTCGCGGCCGGTCTGCATCCGCTGGATCGCGCCCGGCTGGGTCTTTCCGGACGCCGCGGGCGGCGCGGGAAAAACCGGCCGATTGGCGACGGCGAGTTTCGGTTGCAGCGGAAGCGCATGGGGGCGAAAGACCGGAGGCGCAGGTGCGGCCGCCGCGAAAACGGGACGGTAAACCGGGGGCGCCGCGGGCCGTGGGGGAATGGTGGCGCGCTGGGCAACCGCCGGTTTCGGCAGCCCTCCGGGCAACCCGAGAGCCATCACCGGGTTTCCGCGAATCGACTGGCCGGAGACGCGGAAGCCCATCTTCTGATACATGGCGACGAGCGCGTTCGGCTGCATCGTGCCCGGCACAGGGTGCGCTTCGAGAACAATGCCGGCGCGCGGCCCTCCGGCGGCCTGAACCGCGGCCGAGACCAGTTGCTTCCCGATCCCCTGCCGCCGGAACTCCGGCGCGACGTTCAGATTGACGATCTCCGTGGTTCCGGAGCGCCCCGGCCGGATTTCCACGGAGCCGACCGGCGCGGAAACGCCCGAAGCGCTTATCACGATCCGCCTCCCGCCGCCATGCACCATCACCGGCGGGTGGGTGACCAGCGCCTGCCGCTGCACAGCGCGGGGCGCCGGAGAAGTGGCCGCGGGCTGCGGCCGGGGAATTCCGTAGACTTTGGGATACGGCATTGGCTCTCCGGAAACCCTTACGATAGCAGGCTTAAAGGAAATTCGGAGGATTACGCCAAATTGTTTTTCGCGAGAATGATAATCCGGCCCGGTTAACAATAACCAGCTTCAGTTAACAGGAAACCTACCAACTAAAGGTAGCTATCCGGCCATCAATCCCGGAAAAATCCGATGACAGGAATAGCCGGCGGCCGGTAACAATCACATCCCGGCCACCGGCTCTTTCCGGCCCTTTACTTCCGCACCGGCAGAATGACCGACGTCGACACTCCTCCCGGCTGATTCACCGTTAACGTCAGATCGCCGTCCGGAGAATCTGCGTGGACCTTCAGATCGATCTGATACAGCCCCGCAAGGCCCGGTGTCAATCCT
>CAZXCO010000247.1:0-6267 GCA_964639095.1 uncultured Solibacteraceae bacterium | reverse complement strand
CTCGTGCTGGCCGCCGACGGGCCGCGGCAACGGACCGGCAGCGTGCCTCAGCCCTGTCTCGAGCGCGTAGACGCCTTCCAATGGAGCGAAGAGGAGTTGCGGGCGCAAGTGGAGAAATTCCATCGCCGGCCGTTCGATCTTATTCGCGGGCCGCTCTTTCGCGCAACCATGTTTCGCAGAAGCGATGCGCGGCATGTGCTGCTCCTCTCGGCACATCACATTGTGTTCGACGCCTGGTCGCTGGGAATCGTGCTCTCTGAGATCTCGGCGTTTTATGAGGGAGCCGATCCAGCGAGTCTGCCGCCGGTCAAGGCGTCGTTTTCGGATTACGTGAAGTGGCAGAGAACACTCATCGATTCCGAAGAGGGACAACGGGCATGGGAATACTGGTGCGCGCGTCTGAACAACGTCGGTACCGTTGAGTTGCCGGCCGATCATGCGCGTCCGGCGAGCGGGAGTTATCGCGGATCGAGCTTCGAGTTTACGCTGGCGGCGTCCGTCGCGGAGCAGATTCGTGCATTGGCGCGAGCCGAAAGCGCGACGCCGTACATGGTGCTCGCTGCAGCTTTTCACGTTTTGCTTCACCGCTACAGCGGCGCTCCCGAGGTGCCCATCGGAACACCGCTGAGCGGCAGAAGCCGCCCCGAGTTTGAAAATCTCGTCGGCTATTTCGTAAATCCGGTTGTTATCTGCGCACCCATTGAGCCGGGAACGACGTTCCGGCAACACCTGGCTGCGATACGCGAGGCCACCATATCCGCTCAGCGCTACGGAGACTTTCCGTTTCCGGAGTTAGTGAAGCGGCTGAGGCCCGAGCGGGATTCCAGTCGAACGCCGATCTTCCAGGTCATGCTGAACCTGATCAAAACCAGACAGGCCGGCATGGCGGGAGACTTATTGCAGCCGCAGGGCAGCACCGGCCTGCGCCTGGGCTCCGCGGGCTTGCAGGCGTTTCCTTTGAACCAGCAGGACGCGCAATTCGATCTCGACCTGACGCTGCTCGATACCGGCTCAGCCATGCCCGCTTCGCTCACATACAACACTGACCTGTATGAAGCCGGGACCATCGCCCGCATGGCTGGCCATTTCGCCACGCTTTTGTCCACTGCGATTGAGAGCCCGGAGCGGCCGGTGGCCGAGTTGCCGATGCTGACCGGAGCCGAACGCCCTGCTGTTTTGGCCTTCGGGGAGGGCCCGCAACTCGAGCACCGGCGCGACCTCTGTGTCCACAACCTGATTGAGAAGCAGACGCTGGCAACTCCTGAAGCTGCCGCCGTCGTCTGTCGCGAAGATCAGATCAGCTATCGGGAACTGGATGAGCGCGCGAATCGGTTTGCAAACTACCTGCGTTCGCGGGGGGCCGGCGCCGAGGTGCTGGTAGCAGTCTGCCTGGAGCGATCGATCGACCTGGTTGTGGCATTACTGGGGATCCTGAAAGCGGGAAGCGCATACCTGCCCGTGGATCCGCAATTCCCGCCGGAGCGCATTGCGTTCATGCTCGAGGACTCGGGCGCGGCGCTGTTAGTCACGGCGGAACAGTTTCTCCAGGGCCTGCCGCAGATCTCAGGCGCTGTGGTCTGCGTCGACCGCGACAGGGGCAAGATCCGGCGCCAGCGTTCCACGTCACCCCGCAGCGGCGCAGAGCCCGCAAACCTGATGTACGTGATCTATACCTCGGGTTCCACCGGCAAGCCGAAAGGTGTGCAGATTAGGCACGGCGCGGTCACGAATTTTCTGGCATCGATGGGCCGTAAGCCGGGGATTCGGCAGGGAGAACGCCTGCTTGCCGTAACCACAATTTCCTTCGATATCGCCGGGCTCGAAATCTACCTTCCGCTTACGTGCGGCGCATGCATTATATTGCCGCCCACGGCGACAGTCGCAGACGGGACGGCCCTGGCTGCATTCATTCATGCATCCCGCCCCAACCTCATGCAAGCCACCCCGGCGACCTGGCGCATGCTGCTGGAGGCGGGGTGGCATGGGCTCCCCGGCTTGAAGATACTCTGCGGTGGAGAGGCGCTTTCCCGCGAACTCGCCAATCGCCTGCTTGCTGCGGGCGAGGAGGTTTGGAACCTCTACGGTCCAACCGAAACCACGATATGGTCCATGATCCACAAGCTCGACCGGAGGGAGACTTCCGTCCCGATTGGCAGGCCCATCTCCAACACAAACTGTTATCTGCTCGATTCCGCCCGGCAGCCGGTTCCGGTCGGCGTTCCCGGCGAACTCTATATCGGTGGTGACGGGCTTGCGCGCGGATATCTCAACCGGCCCCTGGTAACCGCTGAGAGATTTGTCCCGAGCCCCTTTCAGCCCGGCAGCCGGCTTTACCGTACCGGCGACCTGGCCGTGTACCTGCCGGACGGCAACATGGCATTCCTGGGCCGGCTCGATAACCAGGTCAAGCTGCGGGGATTTCGCATCGAACTGGGCGAAATCGAGGCTGCGCTCGAGCGTCAGACTGGGGTTCGTCAGGCCGTCGTCATCATACGCGAAGATTCTGCGGGCGATCCGCGCCTCGTCGCTTATGTTACCGAGCGTGGCGGCGAACGGGTGGACACCGCCGAATTGCGGCGCGCACTGGCAGCGGAACTTCCCGCTTTCATGCTGCCTTCCGTCTTTGTGCTTTTGGCGGAATTTCCATTGACGGCGAACCGCAAAGTCGACCGGCGTGCGTTGCCGGCGCCGGATCACCGCGCGAATGGGAGCTACGTCCCGCCGGTAACGGCCACTGAGCGCGGCATCGCTGAGATATGGCAGGATCTGCTCGGCGCCGGGCAGGTTGGCCTCAACGATAACTTCTTCGAACTGGGTGGACACTCGCTGCTGGTTGCGCAATTACAGCGTCGCCTGCGCGAGCGCTTCGGCAGCGAGCTTACGTTGATGCAAATCCTCGCTCGCCCTACTGTCGCGGGAATCGCGGATCTCATAGGCGCGCCTGAAGCTGCCGTGCCGCTCGACACCCAGTGGAAGTGCCTGGTGCCTGTCCGACAGGGCGGCTCTCGTACGCCGCTTTTTCTGGTCGTGGGGTACGCACCCAATGCGGTGGAAGAGACGATGCTGATCCTGTCTCGAATGTCGGCTCACCTGGAAGCTGATCAACCCGTATACGGCCTGCGCCCGCGCTGGGTGAGCGGTGGAGAGGCCTATCGCGACATTGAGGAAATGGCGCTTGAATGTCTTTCAGAAATACGCGCCGTTCAGCCCTCCGGTCCATACCTCGTGGGCGGGTATTGCTTTGCCGGGTCTGTGGCGATGGAAATTGCGCAGAAGCTTGTCCGCGATGGCGAAGAAGTGCGTCTGCTGGCGCTCATCGATTGCTTACGGCCCAATGCAGCGCATACATTCCTGCTTCAATTGATCGATTTTGGCGATTATCTGCGGCGCAGAGGGAAGCACATTTGCAACGTTATCGGCGACATCCTGACCCCCGGGCGCGGTCCGAAGAAGAGGCTGCTGTCAGACCTGATGGCGAGCAAACTCGGTAAACACAGGTCGAAAGGCCCCGCACCGGGCGTCCCGAGTTCGCAGGATCTCTTCGAGCACCACCGGCGCCTTCTGATTGGATATCGCCCCGAGCCCTACTCGGGCGCCATCAGTCTGTACGTGTGCGAAAAGTGGTATTCCGCAATCGTTGCGCATCGTTGGCACCCCTTTGAACGCTACATGGGTTGGCAGGGTATCGCGAAAGATGAGTTGAATATTTACAAGGTAGCCGGCGATCATCAGGCATTGTTGACAGTGCATTCCAATCAGCTTGCGCGATTACTGACAAACAGCATCGATACTGCGCTTCCCCGCCCCCGGCAGGAACAGCAACTTGCGGTTCGAGCGTCATGACAAGGCTCACCGAAAGGGAGACGAGAAGGCACGTTGATGCAGTATTAACGCCTGGCCGCTGCTGATGGATTCTCTGCGCGCCGCTGACAGCTTTCGTCTATTGAACAGAGAGGTCCATGTCTGGTCTATGCGGGTTCACAGCCCGGCGGAGGGTGTTGCCTGCTTTCGAAGCGTGCTGTCACGCTCCGAACTGGAGCGCGCTGCACGATTCCGCTTCGCGACTCTGCGGGATTCCTTCATTCTGACCCGCGGCGCCCTGCGCGTTTTGCTGGGCAGTTACCTGAACATCTCGCCCGATTCCGTCCGGTTTCAATATGGCGCAAACGAGAAGCCTGCCCTTTCGCCGGAAAAGAGCATTCGATTCAATGTCTCCCATTCCGCTGACCTCGCCGTTTTCGCCTTTACGCTGGATTGCGAAATAGGCGTCGATGTGGAACACATCCGCCCCGTGACGGACATGGCGTCGATTGCTGAACGGTTCTTTTGCCGGGAGGAAGCGGCAGAGTTGCTGTCGCTGCCCGACCACCAGCGGCGGCGAGCGTTCTTTCTGTGCTGGACGCGAAAAGAGGCATATATCAAGGCACTCGGGAATGGTCTTTCGGAGCCGCTCGACAACTTCCGCGTGACCGTTGACCCGGACATCCCGGCGGCATTCATTCATGTTGAGCATGATCCGTGCGCAGCCAGGCGATGGACACTACAGGATCTGCCAGTCGCGCCTGAATATGCCGCCGCAGTTGCGTATCGGGGCCCGGCGCGGCCGCTCCGCCTGTCGCCGATCGCACCGGCTGCTTTGTCGCTTTCTATTGAGCAAGACGCGAAACGGGCAAGCGCCTGATAACAGGAGCGGGGCTTCGCGGCCGCAGTCTGAAACGGGCGCGAAGGATCAGCCCGCCTGAAAAGGCACAAATGGCAAGAAAGATGAGCACCAGGCATTCCCTCGCTTCTTCAAAATGAAACTCGTTCGCAGTGACTCCCTTCGCCTTCTTGACGGATTGTTTTTCTTTATGACCGGCAGGTTCGGTCAAGAGCGCGCGCACCGCGGCGATCTATGATCGCGAACCCATGACGAGTTCTGCTACCCGCCCAGGCCTGGGCGAAACGGCGCATCGGGCTTGCGCCAGATAGCCCACAACCGCTGCGCGAAATCGTTGATTCAGCGTATTTTCAAGGTTTCAAAGCGGGCCCTGTGCGTGCTGTCGTCACGGTCCGTGGAAAGAGTGTTGCGGTGCACATTCCGGGCCGGCCAGCGGGTGATGGAGTGATGCTGCTGAAGATCGTGCTGGTGCTGACCGCAATCATGCTTCGCTACGACCGGCGATGAAAACCGGTCAGATGCCCGGACATAAGCAGAAAAGGAAGAGGAACTTGATGAAGCATTTATTCGGATTTCTGGCTTGCGGCGCCTTCCTCATGGCCGGCGCATTCACCAATCCTGCGAAAGCCGCCGGCGCCAAAGACGGCGAAGGTGTTTACGCCGCCCATTGCCGGAACTGCCACGGCGCGGACGGCGCCGGCAACCCTGCAATCGCCAAAATGATGAACGTCACGATGAAGCCTCTGGGCTCGGCTGCCATTCAGGGAATGTCCGATGCGGATCTCAAAAAAGACATCACGATGGGCGTCGGCAAAATGAAGCCGGTATCGGGACTTTCGCCCGCCGATGTGGACAATGTTGTCGCGTATCTGCGGACACTGAAGAAATAATCCCAACCATTCCTTCGAAGTTTTTGCAGCTTCACAGCCGGGTGAAAGGGGTCTGTCAATGCAATCACGGGAGTTCTGGCTTTTCGCAATCGGCGGTCTGGCCGTCACGGTCGCCGCTGGCAATCCCCTCACCAGGCGCCCTTTCACCGCGCATGACCGCGCGTATTTCCTGGATCCATCGAGCGTCGAGTTTGTCCGGCCCGGCTTGAACATCACCATCCAGTCAGCATCGATCGCCGCTGATGGAACGATCACAACAACCGTACTGATCACCGACCCTTCGGGTCTGCCGCTGGACACGGCCGGCATAACCACCCCAGGCACGATTACGCTGAACTATCTCGCCGCTTACATTCCGAAAGGGCAGGAGCAATACGTCAGCTACATCACCCGTGCGGCATCGGGGGCCGTCATAGCGTCTGTGAACCAGCCGGCCGCGGATTCCGGAGGCACAACCACTCCGATCGGCCCTGGACAGTACACCTATACCTTCGCGACAAAGGCGGCAGGCTTCGATCCCGCGACTACGAATACAATCGGCGTCTACGGATCCCGTAATCTTGCCGCTTACAACCTGGGCACCGAGTATGCCAGTGCGACGTTCAACTTCGTTCCCAACAGCTCGCCGGTCACAGTGACGCGCGATGTGATCCGCGATGCCAGCTGCAACCGGTGTCATGACCAGCTTTCCGCCCATGGCGGATCGCGCCGCGGTAT
>CAZXCO010000246.1:0-4991 GCA_964639095.1 uncultured Solibacteraceae bacterium | reverse complement strand
AGGATGCGTGGTCGAAGATGCTGAAATTCTTCAAAGAGCACGCAGTCTAAATGAAAAATCTCCTTCTGGTCGCCGGTTTGGCGATTTTTTCCACGGTATTCACGGCTTGCGGGCAGAAGCCGGCCAACGAGAGGGCGCCCGACACGTACCGCGTCAATATGGACACGTCCCGTGGGCCGGTTGTGATTGAGGTAACACGCGAGAATGCGCCAAATGGCGCAGACCGGTTCTATAACCTGGTCAAAGCGAAGTACTTCGACGGGGCGCGCTTCTTCCGAGTGGTGCCCGGATTCATGGTGCAGTTCGGTCTGGCGGCTGATCCGGCGGTCTCGAAGGCCTGGGATGTGCCGATTCCGGACGACCCTGTGAAAGTCAGCAACGTGCGGGGCACGGTGACGTTCGCAGCCACGTCTGCTCCAAACTCGCGCACGACGCAGTTGTTCATCAACTATGCGGACAATTCTCGTCTGGATGGAATGCGTTTCGCGCCGTTCGGCAAAGTGGTGAGCGGCATGGAAAACGTTGACCAGATTTACTCGGGCGACGGCGAAAACCCGATTCAGGGAAGAATCGAGTCGGAGGGCAACGCCTACCTCGAAAAAGAGTTTCCCAATCTCGACTACATCAAAACTGCGCGGATCACCCAGTAGAACCCCAACCCAAAGTTTTCTGCAACCTTTGGCCCTCGGGATGCACTTAATACCGTAGATGGAACATTTCGTTGAACCACGGCGGAGGGGCCAGTGCGATCCATTGCCGGATCTCCAATCGATTCGGGAAGAGGCTCTGCTGGCAGGCGCGGTCGATCCCATGAGCCTCATGTTTCAGGTGAGTGAGTACGACAAAGCGAGCGGTGAATTTCTGGGCGTTCCGATGCGCGACATCGGGCTTGGCGAAGCAATTGAAAAAACGGCGCGACTGATTCAACTGCGCAGCGATTCTCATTTCTGTCTTCATCCTGTTGGATACCTGCACTAGTTATCCTTTCGGCGCCGGCGGCAGGAGAGCCGGCGCCACATCCCTTCCATAAATCACGGGCCGGGCGGCGTCGTTACACTTGTATTCGTGCCGGCCTTGACTTTTCTTGACGCGCGCGCTCTGGTGCTGCGCGAAGTACGAGCCCATCGCATTCCGCCCGGAGTGGAATACGTTCCCCTCGCTGATTGCCAGGGCCGTGTTCTCGCGGAAGACACGGTGGCTGACCGGGACTATCCTCCGTTCGACAGATCCGTCCGTGATGGTTTTGCCGTGAAGGCCGCCGATCTGCCGGGGCGCGTCCGCGTGGTGGGCGAAGCCCGCGCGGGGGCGCCGTTCCAAGGGGCTGTGGGGAAAGGAGAAGCGGCGGAAATCATGACGGGAGCGGCGGTGCCCGAAGGCGCCGATGCGGTCGTGATGGTGGAGCACTGCACTCGCCACGAAGACGGGACGATCATGACCGACCAGGCTCCCGCGAGCGGATCGAATATCGCCCGCGCAGCCTGCGAGGCTGCGGCCGGCTCTGTGGTGCTGCCCCGCGGCAGCCGCATCGACTATACTTCGGTCGGCTGGCTCGCAACCACGGGAACCAACAGGGTTCCTGTATATGCGCGGCCAGGCGTGGCGATCCTTGCGACCGGCGATGAGATCGTCGCCGTTACCGAGACGCCCGGGGTACACCAGATACGGAATTCGAACAGCTATTCGCTGGCCGCGCAAGTGCGGCGTGCGGGGGGAGAGCCCCTGATTCTGCCGGTTGCCCGCGATGACAAGCAGGCGACGGCGGACCTGATCGCGAAGGGACTCGAAGCCGACCTGCTGCTCCTTTCCGGAGGCGTGTCGGCCGGCAAGTACGATTTCGTGGAAGCGGCGCTGGCGGAATTCGACGCGGAGTTTCATTTCGACCGAGTACTCATTCAGCCGGGACAGCCGCTGGTGTTCGGCAGGACTGGGGCGGGCGCTGCGGGCGGGAAATTCTTTTTCGGGTTGCCCGGCAATCCCGCTTCGACGATGGTGACGTTCGAATTGTTCGGCCGCGCCGCGCTCGAACTGCTGTCCGGCGCGAACGACGCTCCGCTGCCGATGACTCTGGCGCGGCTGACGCGACCGTTCCGGCACCGCCCGGGTTTGACGCGCTTCCTTCCCGCGCAGGTGAGTTGTACGGAAGTCACACCTGTAGACTGGCAGGGGTCAGGCGATGTGCCGTCGCTTTGCCGCGCAAACGCGTTTCTGGTGGCCGATCCCGATCACGCCGAGTATGCGGCGGGTGATTTGATCCCGGTCCTGTTGAAATGAGCAAACTCTCACATTACGATTCCGCAGGGCAGCCCCGGATGGTGGATGTCGGGGCAAAGACCGCGACGCGCCGGACAGCCCGGGCGCATGCATTCGTGCGAATGAGCCGCGAGGTGCTGGACGCGCTGCCGCGCAATCCGAAGGGCGATCCGATGGAAGTTGCGCGGGTTGCAGGTATTCTGGCGGCAAAGCGCACGTCGGACCTGATTCCCCTTTGCCATTCGCTGCCGCTCTCCCACGCGGACGTGGAGATCACGGTGGAAACGGAGGGGGTCCGGATCATCGCCTCCGCGGCGACCAGCGCGCAGACGGGTGTCGAGATGGAGGCGCTGACAGCGGCTTCGATCGCTGCGCTGACGATCTACGACATGACGAAGGCGCTGGACAAAGGAATCGAAATTCAGGATATTTACCTGATCGAAAAGACCGGCGGGAAGAGCGGCGACTACCATCGCGGAAACCAGCCGCGGGCGGATGCATCCAAATGATGTCGGCTGCTGTCGTGACGGTCAGCGACGGGGCGAGCCAGGGAACCCGGGTGGACACTTCCGGGCCCGCAGTCGCGACGCGCCTCGAAGCAGCCGGATTTACGGTTGTGGAGCGGAAGATTGTCCGCGACGACCGGGGGGAAATCGCTGAACTGTTGCGTCGGATTGTCGACAGTCGCGCAGCCAGCGTGATCTTTACGACCGGTGGAACGGGGATCGCTCTGCGCGATGTCACGCCGGAAGCGACACGCGACGTGATCGATCGTGAACTGCCGGGATTTGGAGAAGTGATGCGGGCCAGAGGTCTTGAAAAAACGCGCTTTGCGCCTCTTTCCAGAGCGCTTGCGGGGACCCGCGGCAACGTTCTGATCGTGAATTTGCCGGGATCACCGCGCGGGGCCGTGGAATCTCTCGATGCTATTTTGGAATTGGTGCCGCACGTGCTGGACTTGCTTGGTGGTCGCACAGCACACGATACCCCGGCTACGGAGGCCTGAATGTTTCAGATAAAGCCGCTTCAGATCGCGGTGCCGGCTCTGCTGGCGATGGCTGTTGCGGCACAGGCTCCTGCACAGTCGGCGCCGGCTCAGGGGAGCGATGCTCCGGAAATCAGCGATGTGATCTCCCGCGTGACGGTCAGCAACATCGTTGCTCCCGTTCTGGTCACTGACCGCGAGGGGAACATCATCGACGGATTGCAGCCCGCGGAATTCCACCTGTTCGACAACAACAAGGAGCAGAACATCCAGGTGGATGTTTCGTTTCAGCCGGTCTCAGTGGTGGTGGCCATTGAAGCCTCGTCGCGCGTGGACTCGATTCTTTCGCAATTGCGGCACCTGGGCACTCTGATGCCGCTGGTGGTCGGCGATCACGGCGAAGCTGCTGTGATGGCCTTCGATTCCCGTCTGCGAGTGATGCAGGATTTCACGAACGATCCGGACAAAGTCAAGGCGGCGATCGACAAGATCAACGCGGGAAATTCGAGCAGCCGCATGATTGACGCGGTGGATCGCGCGGTTTACATGCTGCGCAAGCGGCCGGCGAACAACCGGAAGATTATCCTGCTGGTGAGCGAGACACGCGACATGGCGAGCGAGGGCAAGGTGAGGGAATCGCTGATCGACGCGCAGCTTTCGAACGTGGTCGTTTACACCGTCAATATCTCGCAACTCGCCGTGCGGCTGACGGAAAAGCCGACGGCGCCCCGGCCGGACCCCATCGACGTGACGGCGCGCCCAGGAGTGCTGGGCAATCCGAGCACTCCCACGACCGCGGCCCAGTACGGGGCCCAGAATGACGTGCAATTCGCGCCTCTGCTGCAGGAGATTTACAAGAACGTCAAGGCGATCTTCGTGGACAACCCGTCGGAAGTGTTCACCAAGGGCACAGGCGGCGCCGAGTTCTCGTTTCTGAAACAGCGGCAACTCGAAGATGTCATTCAGCGCATCGGGACGGAGATTCGCAGCCAGTATCTGATCAGCTACAAGCCAAACAACGAGTCGGAACCGGGCTTCCACGCCATTACGGTGACGCTCGATAATCCCCGCTACGTCGCCAAAACGCGGCCCGGTTACTGGCTGGGCGGCAGCAAGGCGCAGTAGGCCGGCAGACGCGGCGTAAAATACTGTATTGAGACTTCAAACCGGTTTGACGCGCGGGGAGAGGCGCACGCATCCAACAACGAGTATGAGTGCGACAGCCCCGAAGAAGCCGGCATCCGAACGGTTCCGCGCCCTCTGGCCGGATATCCGGGCCATGGTGCGGCCGCGGCGGGGGATACTTGCGCTCGGCCTCGTTCTCATCGCGATCAATCGCGTCTCGGGTTTTGTCCTGCCGGCGTCCACCCGCTATCTGATCGATAACGTCATCGTGCGGCATCAGGCCTCGCTGCTGCTTCCTCTGACCCTCGCGGTGGTGGGAGCAACGGCGATTCAGGGCGTTACCTCTTTTGCGCTGACCCAGTTGCTTTCGATCGCCGGCCAGAAGCTGATCGCCGAACTGCGCTGCAAGGTGCAGCAGCACGTCGGGCGGTTGCCGGTCAAGTTCTTCGATACAAATAAAACGGGTCAACTCGTTTCGCGCATCATGTCGGACGTGGAGGGGATGCGGAATCTGGTGGGCACCGGCGTAATCGAGTTTGTCGGCGGCCTGTTGACCGCCGTGATCGCGCTTGTCCTTCTGGTCCGGATCAGTCCGATCATGACGGGCGTTTCGATCGCCGTGGTGCTGGTG
>CAZXCO010000245.1:0-10601 GCA_964639095.1 uncultured Solibacteraceae bacterium | reverse complement strand
CTCCCAGAGAAACCGGTCGGCCGGCAGCCGGTATTGCCGCACCAGCATGACGCGGCTCTTGTCATCGACCGCCATCATGACGGCCGATCCCAGATGGCGGACAACGCTGCGCTTCATCTTCCATCCGGAGCTCTCCACCGCCACATCTTCCGTTACGCGGAACAGACTGCAGTTATAGACTTCCTTTGACGATTTGATTTTCATGGGCTGCTCTCGCGCCGCGCGCGATCGCTGTCGCCGCGCGGCGTTGTCACAACAATCGTACCGTCCGCGCGCAGCGCGCCGGATTACGCGAGCAGCTTCCGCGAAGCGCGTAACGCCTGCGCAAACTGGTCCGCTGGCAGGCTGTTGACGACATCCTCGGCGGTCAGGCCTCCCCGGCGGGCAGTGAGAATGCCGTATCGCATGTTCCGCAGATGGCTCGGATGATGCGCGTCCGTCGAGACGATGAACTTCGCGCCTTTGGCTTTTGCCATCCGCACATGCTGCGCGCTGAGGTCGAGCCGCTCCGGGCTCGAATTCACCTCCAGCCACACACCGCGACGCACGGCCTCCGAAATGACCTTGTCGAAATCGAACGTGAACGGATCGCGGTGCAGCAGCAACCGGCCCGTGGGATGTCCGATGGCTTTCAGATGCGGGCATTCGAGCGCCCGCAGCAGCCGGTCCGTCATCGCTTCCGGTTCGAGCGCCATATGGCTGTGGACGCTTCCGATCACGATATCGAGCTCCGCCAGTGCGTCCCAGGCGATATCCATCTCGCCGTCCTTCAGGATGTCGCACTCGAGTCCGGAGAAAATGCGGATCCCGAGATTTCCCGATTCGTTGATCCTGCGCACCGTCGCGGCGAACTCGACAACACGTCTTTCATCCAGCCCGAAGGCCATCGCAATCGCCTTGGAATGGTCCGTGATCGCGACGTATTCGTAACCGAGTGCCCGTGCCGCTTCCGCCATCTCCTCCAGCGTGGCGCGTCCGTCTGTGGCGGTCGTGTGCATGTGAAGGTCGCCGCGAATATTGCCCTGCTCGACCAGTTTCGGCAACGCATGGGCTTCGGCCATCTCGATTTCGCCGTTGTTCTCACGAAGCTCCGGAGGAATCCAGTCGAGTCCGAGCGCGCGATAAACATCCTCTTCGGTTTCACCCGCCACCCGTACGTCGTCGGCGGCGCGGAACAGCCCGTACTCGCTCAGCTTCAGGCCCATGCGGATGGCCCGCTGACGCAGCGCAACGTTGTGCTCTTTGCTGCCGGTGAAGTATTGCATGGCGGCGCCGAAGGTGGCGTGTTCGAGCGCGCGCACGTCCACCTGCAGCCCCTCGCGGCCGATCTTCACGCTGGTCTTGTTGCCGCCGCGCCCCAAAATTTCGCGCACACGCGGGTTCGCCGCGACGCGGTCGAGCGCGGCCGCCGCGTTGGGCCCGGTCACCAGAAGATCGAGATCGCCGATCGTTTCGCGCCCGCGCCGAAGACTCCCGGCGGGCGTGATGGCTTCGATGCCGTCCAGATCCGACAGGTACGCGGTGAGTTCGCGCGCCATATTATCCGCGAAGCTCAACAGGAACCGGCCGCTGCGTTCCCTGTACTGCGCGATGCTGCGCAGTACCTTCTCTTCAAGCTTCGCCCCCATGCGCGGAAGCTCTCGCAGCTTCTGATCCCGGCACAACTGTTCGAGCTGATCCATGGTGGCCAACTGGAAATGCTCGAAGAGCAGCGCGATGCTTTTCGGGCCGAGCCCCTGGATCTTCAGGAATTCGAGGGCCGCCGGAGGAAACTTCTTCAGCAGCTCGTCGCGCTTGTCGCAGCTCCCCTGAAGATTGATCTGCTGCAGCACCGCGGCGAGCCCTTTGCCGATGCCCGGGACATCCGTGATTTTGCGCTGCGGGTCGGCCAGAATATCGGCGATGCGCTCGGGCCAGCCTTCGATGGCCGAGGCGCCGTTGCGATAGCTGCGGATGCGAAAACCGTCTTCGCCCGCGATCTCCATCAGGTCCGCGGTCTCATAAAGAATCCGCGAAAATTCATGATTTTCCAAGTCTCAAGTTTACCCGCCTGGTTTTGAAAGCGTAACCGTACTGGCCAAGATCGATGCGGTCGCCGTGAACCGCGACACCCTCCGATCGAAGCCGCAGCCGTTGCTCCAGGCCGTTTTCGCCAGGCAGAAGAATGCGGCCCTTCGCGCCCAGAACTCGATGCCACGGCACGCCCTTGCCGCCGGAACGGAGCGCCCACACCACCTGGCGCGCCGCCCCCGGATACCCGGCCGCCGCGGCCACATCCCCGTACGTGGCGACCTTGCCTTTCGGGATCTGCCGCACCGTCCTGAGCATCTGTTCGAACATCATTGCGTCAGAAACTTGTCGTCGATCTGCACCTGATACCCGCTCGCGAGCCGGTTGGTCTCATTGGCCATGCCGACGACGGCCATGAGCTCCGCGAACATTTCATCGCTCATCCCCGCCTTGCGCGCCGAAGCAGTGTGAGACGCGATGCAGTAGCCGCACTGGTTCGTGGCGCTCACAGCGACGTAGATCATCTCCTTTATCAGCGGATCGAGCGCGCCGGGCTTCATGATCTCCTTGATGCTCGTCCAGGTGCGGCGGAGAGTCACAGGGTCATGCGCAATCGCTTTCCAGAAATTATTGATCCAGTCCGTCTTGCGGGTCTGCATGATGTCGTCGTAGACAGCGCGCACCTCGGGACTCGCCGCGTCATATTCAATCAATCCGAGAGTAGCCATGAATTCAGGGTAGCGGGACGAAAGGCGCCCGCGGGCGCCTATGGCTGGAGTCCGGCATCCGGCTCTAAACGCTCCCTTTCCGCCTGCTTCTCGAAATCCAGCAGATATCCTTTCTTCCCCACGTTCATCGCCGAGGTCCCGCCCAGCTTGTCCTGCGCGCCCGCCGCCTCGTGAATGTGCCCGCAGAAGAAATACCGCGGCTGCTCGCGGCGCAGGAACTCGCGCATCGACTTGCTGCCGGCGTGGCGCAGATTCGTGATCCGGTCGAGCATCGTGCCGTGCGGAGGAGCGTGGCAAATCGCGATCATCGGTTTGAGCCCGTCGAAGGCGTGAAGCCGCTGCTCCAGCTCCTCCTCCGAATACTCGCCGGGTGTGTCGAACGGCGTCGGGTTCGAATAACCGAGTCCGACCACGTGAAACCCGCCGATCTCCAGACTCCGTCCGTGAAAATCATTGAATCCGAAGCGCTTGCAGAAGCCCGCAATCTGCTCCGCCGTCTCATGGTTGCCCGGAATCACATAAACACGGTCGCCGCGCTTCTTCAGAATCTCGCCCATGGCTTCGAGCCCCCGCGCCCAGCTCACCAGGTCGCCCGCGCAGAAGTAGTAATCCGCCTCGATCGCCATCAGCCGGTCGAGCGCCCGGGCATCGCTGTGGACATCGGAAAAAATGAGGAGTTTCACTGTCTCATCCTAACCGGGGCAACCCCGAACGCGATCCCGCAGGTTAAAGGTTCCCCGGGGCTGTTAACCTGCCCCGCCCGAAGCCGTCAAGTATGATGGAAGAGACCTTAGTCTCCCTCCGCTATGGAAGCCAACCCAGGCCCGCAGTCGGGCGTAAATGCGTGGCTCGAAGAAGAGCTGCTCCAGCAATATCATCATGATCGGTCGTCCGTGGATGCCGATTGGAAGACAATTTTCGAACACGAGAAGCCGGCCGGCAACGGAAACGGCGTCACCCGGGTCACCACACCCGCCGTGCTGGTTCCTGCCCCTGTGGCGGAACCCGTGCTTTCCGGCTCGGAAGAGTTGATGCCTCTGCGGGGCGCCGCCGCCCGCATCGCCGAGAACATGGCGATCAGCGCGACCATTCCGCTCGCGACCTCCCAGCGCATCGTGCCGGTGAAGGTCATCGACGAGAACCGCCGCCTCATCAACCACCACCGTACGCTGCTCGGAAAGAGCAAGATTTCCTACACGCACCTCATCGGCTGGGCGATCGTGAAGGCCGTTCAGGCGAATCCGTCCCTGAACCACGCTTTCGCAACCAACAGCGCGGGCGAGATGTTCCGCGTTGTCAAGAAAGAGATCAACTTCGGGCTCGCCATCGACGTCGCCGGCAAGAACGGCGCCCGCAGCCTGCTCGTCCCCAACATCAAGAACGCCGGCGCGATGACCTTTGCGCAGTTCGTCGCCGCATTCGACGATCTGGTCGTCCGCGGCCGCAACGGCAAGCTCGGCGTGGCGGACTTCCAGGGCACGACGATTTCTCTGACCAACCCCGGCACCGTGGGCACCATGGCCTCCATGCCCCGCCTCGTCGCCGGCCAGGGCGCGATTGTCGCGGTTGGCGCGATGGATTATCCGGCCGAGTATCGCGGAGTCCCCGCGGACGTCGTCGCTTCGCTCGGCATCAGCAAGGTGATGTCCGTCACCTGCACCTACGATCACCGCATTATTCAGGGCGCGGAATCCGGCCTGTTTCTCGGTGCTCTGCAGTCTCTTTTCGAGGGCGAACAGAACTTCTACGAGGAAATTTTCGATGCCCTGCGGATTCCCTACGCTCCAGTCAAGTGGGCTGCCGACAAGACGCCCGCCGCGCTGCCGGCCGTGCCGGAACCTTCGCTGGAAGTGGTCAAGCAGGCGGCCGTCAGCCGTCTGATCGACGCTTTTCGCGTGCGGGGCCATCTGATGACCGATCTCGACCCGCTCGGCGAAGAACCCGCATACAATCCCGAGCTCGACCCGCTGACTTACGGGTTGACCATCTGGGACCTCGACCGTCACTTCTACACCGATTCGCTGGCGCACGCTTTCGGCGGGCGGAATCAGGCGACGCTCCGCGAGATGGTGGATCTTCTCCGCGAGACGTATTGCGGCAAAATCGGCGTCGAATACATGTACATCCAGCGGCCGGAAGAGAAGCTCTGGCTGCAGCAGCAGATGGAGTCGCCCGACCGCTCCGTCCAGCTCTCGAAGCAGGAAAAGCTGCGGATTTTCGACAACCTTCTCCGCGCCGAGGAATTCGAACATTTCCTCGACCGCCGCTACATCGGCCAGAAGCGCTTTTCGCTCGAAGGCGCAGAGACCACCATCTCGGTGATCACCGAACTGGCCAACCTCTGCGCCGAAAACGGCGTGCATGAAATGGTCATCGGGATGGCGCACCGCGGCCGCCTCAACGTTCTGGCCAACATTGTCGGCAAGCCGCTCGGACAGATCTTTTCCGAATTCGAAGGCAACATCGATCCGGCCTCGACCCAGGGCTCGGGCGACGTGAAGTACCACCTCGGGGCGAGCGGCGTTCACCAGTCTCCATCGGGGCAGGAAGTCGTGGTAACCCTCGCCGCCAATCCCAGCCATCTCGAAGCCGTCAATCCGGTGGTCGAGGGCATGGTGCGGGCGAAACAGGAGCGGCTTGGCGATGCGAAGCGCCTGCGCGTGGTGCCGCTGCTGGTCCACGGCGACGCGGCCTTCGCAGGCCAGGGCGTCGTAGCGGAAACACTGAACCTTTCGCATCTCGCGGGATACGCCACCGGCGGCACGGTGCACTTCGTCATCAACAACCAGATTGGATTCACAACGCTGCCCGAGGACTCGCGGTCCACCACCTACGCGACCGATGTCGCGCGCACGATAGAGGCCCCGATCTTTCACGTCAACGGCGACGACCCGGAAGCCGCGATGCGCGTCCTGCGTCTCGCCTTCGCATACCGCCAGCAGTTCCAGCGGGACGTGGTGATCGATATGATCTGCTACCGGCGCCACGGACACAACGAGGGCGACGATCCGGCCTACACGCAGCCCGTGATGTACCGGAAGATCAAGGAGCAGCCTTCGGTGGCAGTTCTTTACGGCCGGCATCTTGTGAGCGCCCGGGTTCTGAGCCCCGCCGAGGTCGAGGCGATCAGAAAGAAGGTGTCCGACCGGCTGAACGCGGCCTTTGACGCCAACAAGGCCGCAGGCCCCTGGGTTCTCAATCCGCCCATTGCGCACCTGCCGGCCAATTCCTCGACGGCGATTTCGCGCGACATGCTCGAACGTGTGGTGGACGGCATCACTTACCTGCCGGCCTCTTTCCACATCCATCCCAAACTCGACGGGTTCGTGAAGAAACGCCGCGACATCCTGGCGAGAGACGGCGCCGTGGACTGGGCCTTCGCCGAAGCCATCGCTTTCGGCAGCCTTGTGCTCGAAGGCATCCCCGTCCGGCTGAGCGGACAGGATTCGGGCCGTGGAACCTTCAGCCAGCGCCATCTCGTCTTCTATGACTTTGAGAGCGGCACGCGCTACATTCCGCTGCAGCACATGACCGACGGCCAGGAAGGCAAGCGCCAGGCCCGCTTCAGTGTATTTGACAGCTCCCTGAGCGAATATGCCGTGCTCGGCTTCGACTATGGCTTCAGCGTGGCTGATCCGCAGACGTTGACGCTCTGGGAAGCCCAGTTCGGCGATTTCTCGAACGGCGCCCAGATCATCATCGACCAGTTCCTCACCACGGCTGAACAAAAATGGAATCAGAGAAGCGGCCTCGTAATGCTGCTGCCGCACGGGTATGAAGGGCAGGGTCCGGAACATTCGAGCGCCCGCATGGAACGCTTCCTGCTTCTTTGCGCCGAGCAGAATATCCGGGTAGCGAACTGCTCCACGCCCGCGCAGTACTTCCACATTCTGCGGCGCCAGATGGCGACTGAGCCGAAGCCTCTCGTGCTCTTCACCCCCAAGAGCCTGCTGCGCTCTCCGGCGGCCGTATCGAGCTTCAGCGAGATCACCAACGGCTCGTTCCGGCCCGTCATCGGCGACACCCTCGACCCCACGGCCGTGCGTAAGGTTGTGTTCTGCACCGGTAAGGTCTATTACGATCTGGCGGCGGCCCGCGAAGCGAAGAAAATCGACGACGTGGCGCTGGTGCGGGTCGAAGAGATCTATCCCTTCCCCGAGCAGAGCATTCTGAACGTGCTGGCCCGCTATCGCTCGGGCGTCGACCTGGTCTGGTGCCAGGAGGAGCCGCGCAACATGGGAGCCTGGCGCTTCATCTCCGGCTACTTCAAGGGCCTCGATCGCGCGATCCACTATGCAGGCCGCGCGAAGAACGCGAGCCCCGCGGCCGGCTCGGCGAAGCGTCACGCCGAAGAGCAGAAGAAGCTCGTCGAAGACGCCTTAAAATAACCGCTCAGATGCGGTGAAAGGACTTCAGGATGTCCCTCGTGCTGTACTGCAGCGCGACCGGCCGCCCGTGCGGACAGGCCATCGGGTAGTCCGTCGCCGCCAGCGTTCGCAGCATCCATTCCATCTTGCGCTGATCGAGAGGCGTGTTGATCTTGATCGCGGCGCGGCAGGCGATTGACGCCGCAATGCCCCGCCGCAGATCCGAAATCGACACGCTGCGCAGTTCGTTCTCGGCAATTTCCAGAATCTCGAAAATCACCCGCTCGAGGTCTGCCTGCCCCACGGCGGCCGGCGCGGCCTTCACGGCGATCGTGCGATTGCCGAACGGCTCCGTTTCAAACCCGGAATGATGCAGTTCGTCCGCGATCCTCGCGTACTCGATCTGCTGTTCCGGGCTGAGCTGCAGGATCACAGGCATCAGGAGGCGCTGCACCTCCACGCGGCCGGCAGCCTGCTGCGCCAGCACCTGTTCGAATAGGATGCGCTCGTGCGCCACGTGCTGGTCGATGATCCAGAGCCCGTCCGTTCCGGCGGCGATGATGAAGCTGTTATGCAATTGCCCGAGCGGCCGCAGTTCGCCGATGTGCGTCATGGCGCCGCCAGCGGCGATCGCCTCCGCAGGAAATGAGCCGTGCGTGTCGGGCACGCGCAGACGCAATGGCTGCTCCTCCGGGCGCGACGCCGGCTGTGCCGGTGCGGATACCGCCGCACCGGGTTGTCCCGGCGCAGGCGCCGCCGGCTCGCTCAGAGAAATCGCGCCGTCGCCGAAATCGAATCGGGAGGGCGGCGGCGGAAGCGGCGCCAGTGTGTAGTCGGGAACTGTGGCGGGCAGCGCGGCGCCCGCGGTTTCGTTTTGCAGAATCTGCGAGAACTCGGAGAAAGGCAGCGCCGCTCCCGCCTGCGGCGCGGCACCCGGCGTGAAGCTCGGCGCGGGCCTTGAAAGCATCAACTGCTCGCGGATCGTGTCGCGAATGAAATCGTGAACCCACGATTGGTGCCGGAACCGGACCTCGGTCTTCGAAGGATGAACGTTCACGTCCACCTCCTCACAGTCGCAATCGAGGAAGAGCAGAGCGAACGGGTAGCATGCCGGAGGCATCAGATTGTGGTAAGCGCTTGAGAGCGCATGCAGCACCAGCCGGTCGCGAATCAGCCTGCCGTTCACGAATATGAAAATCGAATTGCGATTGCCCTTTTGCACCTGCGGCCTCGAAACGAAGCCGCGCACGAGATAGGTGCGGGGAGGTTCGTCGGGTTCGGGCTGCAGATCGCGGGTGCGGGCAGGCAGTTCGATCAGGTCCTCCAGCAATTGGGAGCCGAAAACCTGAAAGACGCGTTCGCGCAGCGTCTCGACCGGCGTGGCGTGCAGCAGATTGGCGCCGCCGTTCCAGAGCTCGAACGTCTTGTCCGGATGCGCCAGACTGTAGTGCGTCACCAGCGACGCGATGTGAGCCAGCTCCGTCTGCTCCGATCGCAGGAATTTCTTGCGCGCCGGAACGTTGAAAAACAGATCCCGCACCGTAATCGCAGTGCCACCGCCGCGGGCGATCTCATCGCAGTGCAGGATCTTTCCCCCGGCGATCTCGACGCGCGTTCCCGTCTGCTCCTCGAGCGACCTGGTTTCCAGCAGAAGGCGCGACACGGAAGCGATCGAGGGCAGGGCTTCTCCGCGAAATCCGAGCGTCGCGATCGACAGCAGGTCCTTCACGTCGTGCAGCTTGCTTGTGGCGTGGCGCTCGAAGGCGAGCAGTGCGTCGTCCCGCAGCATGCCGCATCCGTCGTCGGCAATCCGGATCAGCCGCCGGCCGCCATTTTCGACTTCGACGCGAATGCTCGTGGAACCCGCGTCCAGCGCATTCTCCAGCAGTTCCTTGACGACGGAAGCAGGCCGCTCGACGACCTCGCCCGCCGCGATCTTGTTTGCGACGTGGTCCGAAAGGACCCGGATGCGGCCCACGTTAATACTCTAATCCGGCAACGGGGCGGCCCGGGCTATTTGCTCGGGTCGATGCCGAACTTCTTCAGTTCTTCGGCGTAATAGCGCTTCTGCAGGATGTCCCACTCCTCGCTGCCCTCGGCGATGTCCCGCTTGATGGATCGCACCTTATCGCGCGCCGCGCGGTCGGCTTTCTCCTCAATCTGCAGGATTTCCGTGAACACCTTCACAAGCTCCAGACGGAGTTCGTTGTCGTTCTTCTGCCTGACCCGAAGGTCGCGGGATTTCTTGAGCGCATCCCGCAGCTTGTGCGAGACGTCGTTGATCTTGTCCCGCGAGAGCTTCATGGCGTCCCCGGTATCGCGCCCCGAGGCCCGGACGATTTTGCGCTGCTGCACCAGCGCGTTTTTCGCTTTGCGGAACATCTCCTGATAACTGATGCCCTCGCGCCGCATGTAATCGCTGTATTCCTCGAGCTTTGCGCGCACTTCCTCGTTCAGCCGGTCTTCGGCTTCGAGTTCGTCCGTGATGATGGTGTTCACGAGGTCGACCACCTTCTCCGGCGTGTGCGTCTCGATCATGGCGGGCGTCAGGCGTCTCACGATCTGACGGGACAAATAAGCAACGAATTCCCGTGGGAGCAACATGTTCAGGGATCTTCGTCAGTGTATCATCGGCAGTGTTTTTGCGCCCCCCGGACGCTCGCGGGACCGCTGCGGCAAGGTATCGCACATGCCGGCAAAAGCCCGCTGCCGGAACGCGTGCCCGCGGCGGCACGTCTTTCTTATTTCAGAGCGTTGCGGGTTTCTTCCGGCGGTTCGAGTGCGCTTTCTCACTTTTCCCAAGGCGGAGGTCTGACCGGTCGATTCAGTCCGGCACGCAACGGGATATAAGTGGCTCGCGGGACGCCGCTTGCTATATTGATTAAGGTCTATTCATTATGATGACGTCGTTTGCCACGCCGAGCAGCACGGAACGGCTTAAAGCGGCACTTGCGGCGGGGCTCAAGCGGGAGGACCTGATACGGGTCTTCCGCCTGATGCGAACCTCCCGAAGTGTCGACGACCGGGAGATCCTGCTCCGGCGTCAGCAGCGTATCTACTTTCAAATCAGCGGCGCGGGCCATGAAGCGATACAGGTGGCCGCGGGTATGGTGACCAAACCGGGCTATGACTGGTTCTATCCCTACTACCGCGACCGCGCTCTGTGCCTGACCCTGGGGATGACCCCGTCCGACATGCTTCTCCAGGCGGTCGGCGCCGCGGCAGACCCCTCGTCGGGCGGCCGCCAGATGCCCTCGCACTGGGCCAATCCGGCAAAAAACATCGTTACCAGCTCCTCCGCCACGGGCACTCAGTACGTTCAGGCAGTGGGCTGCGCCGAAGGCTGCCGGCAGCTTTACCCGGGGGAAGACCGCCTCGTGCTCGCCAGCTCCGGCGAAGGCGCCACCAGTGAAGGCGAATTCTGGGAATCCATCAACCAGGCCTGCCTGAACCGCTTGCCGGTGCTTTTCCTGATCGAGGACAACGGGTACGCCAT
>CAZXCO010000244.1:0-5117 GCA_964639095.1 uncultured Solibacteraceae bacterium | reverse complement strand
GGCCGAGCGGCTGATCCAGACCTTGTCGATCCGGCACGTGGCTTTTTTCCTTTCCGATCAGGGCGATTCGCAGGAAAAAACTTCGGGAGCGGTGGACCATCCCGCCGCATCGTGGCGTCTGCGAATGTCGCTCGGTTCGAGCGCCGCCGCGACTTTTCACTCGCAGGGCGTGCTGGACCTGAGTTTCCTTGACTGGCCGCGCAGCACCCCTTATCTCTTCTTTGAGCGCACCCGGTATCACCTCGACGCCATCGCGGGAAGCTGGCCGGGGAGCGTGCGCGAGACCATTGCCGATCTCGATCTCAATTACTACGTGCCGTGTATGGTCCGCGGGCGCACCATCGCGTTTCTCGGGGTGAGCCGCACCGAGAAAGGGGAGTTCCTGTCGAGCGACGACGTGGAACTGCTGCAGACGCTGGCGAACTACGTCGGCATCGCGACGGAAAACGCCAATCTCTATCGCTCGCTGAAGCAGAAAGTCGACGAGTACGAGCGCCTGAAGGAATTCAGCGAGAACATCGTCGAATCGATCAACGTCGGCATTCTGGCGGCGGGGCTGGACGACCGGGTGGAGAGCTGGAATACCCAAATGGAGCGGCTGAGCGGCATCGGGCGCGCCGACGCCGTGGGCCGTACGCTGAAGGAGCTTTTTCCCGCGTCCCTGGTCGAGCAGTTCGAGCGCACGCGCGGGGAGATGCGCATTCATCACCTGGACAAGTTCGCGCTGGATACTCGGAAGGGCGAATCCAGCATGAACATCGCGATTGCGCCGCTGGTCTCCCGCGACAACGAGCAGATCGGGAGGCTGGTGATCTTCGACGACGTGACGGACCGGGCGGAACTGGAGCGGCGGCTGGTGCAGGCCGACAAGCTCTCCAGCATCGGCCTTCTGGCGGCTGGAGTGGCGCACGAGGTGAACACGCCGCTTGCCGTCATTTCGACTTATGCGCAGATGCTGGCCAAGCAGGTGGCGGAGGACGATCAGAAATCCCGCATCCTCGATAAGATTGCGCGGCAGACCTTCCGGGCCAGTGAGATTGTCAACTCGCTGCTCAATTTTTCACGCAGTTCGACGGCCGAACTCACCGACGTGCAACTCAACCGCGTGATTCAGGAAACCTTGTCGCTGCTCGAACATCAGTTCAAGAAGGCCGGAATCGAGGTGCGGACGACATTCGATCCGCATCTGGACCCGGTGAAAGGGAATCCAGGGAAATTGCAGCAGGTCTTTTTAAATCTGTTTCTCAATGCAAAGGATGCAATGGACCCGCAGGGCGTTCTGGAAGTGACGACACGAGCGGGAGAAAACGGCGCCATTGTGGAGGTGGCTGACAACGGCCACGGCATTGCGCCCGAGCACCTGAGCCGGATCTACGATCCGTTTTTCACGACCAAGTCGGCGAAGAAGGGCACGGGGCTGGGTCTTTCGGTGACCTACGGGATCATCCAGGAGCACCACGGCGCCATTGAGGCCATATCGCGGCCGGGAGAAGGTACATGTTTTCATCTGGAGTTTCCGGCGACGACCAAAGCGGTTCACGCCTGATGACGCCGATCCGGGAAAGAATCGGGGGCGCATCGAAGGGCCGCATTCTGGTGGTCGACGACGAAGCGGAAATCCGCGAAAGTCTGGAGGCCCTGCTCGATCTGGAGGGTTTTCAGGTCGATCTGGCGGCGAACGCGGCGGAAGGCGAGCGGAAACTGGAGTCGCGGGCCTACGATCTCGTGCTGCTGGATCTGATGATGCCCGAAAAGTCGGGCATGGAGATGCTGCGAGACGTCCGGGAGCGGGACCGCCACACGCCCATCTTCATGATTACGGCCTACGGCACGGTGGAAGCCGCGGTGCAGGCCGTCAAGCTCGGGGCGAACGAGTATCTCGCCAAGCCGTGGGACAACGAAAAGCTCCTGCTTGAGATCGAGCGCGTGATCGCCGGCCAGAGGCTGATCGACGAAAACACGCAGCTCAAGATCGCGCTCAAGCAGCGCTACAGTTTCCCCAATATTGTCGGCAAGAGCGACCGCATGCTGCGCGTGCTCGACCTCGTGATGCAGGTGGCGGCGAGCCGCTCCACGATCCTGATCACAGGGGAAACCGGCACAGGAAAGGAACTCATCGCCAAGGCAATTCACGCCAACTCTCCGCGCGTCGATCATACGTTCGTTGCCGTGAACAGCGGATCACTGCCCACAGACCTGCTGGAATCGACGCTTTTCGGGCACGTGAAAGGGGCGTTTACCAGCGCCATTCATAACAAGAAAGGGGCATTTGAGGTCGCCAACAAGGGTACGATCTTCTTCGATGAAATCGGCACCATCGGGCCGGAGACGCAGTCCAAGCTGCTGCGCGTGATCCAGGAGAAGGAGTTTACTCCGCTCGGCTCGAACGACGTGCTGAAAGTCGATGTCCGGATTCTGGCTGCGACCAACGCCGATCTCCGCAAGATGGTGGAAGAGAAAAAATTCCGCGAGGATCTTTATTACCGGCTCAACGTCATCAATATCAACCTGCCTCCGCTGCGGGACCGGCGCGAGGATATTCCGCTTCTGATCCAGCATTTCCTCGAGAAATTCAGCCGCGAGAATGAAAAGTTCCTAGATGCCGGAGGCCGCACCCTGCTGCGATTCGAACCCGAAGCCATGCAACTCCTCATGGACCATACATGGCCGGGGAACGTGCGCGAACTGGAGAACGTAGTGGAGCGGGCCGTCGTGCTGGCCTCCACCCAGATCATTCCCGTCGACGTATTGCCGGATTATCTGCTGCATGCCGGCGGCATCCGGCTGCGGAGGGGAGAAAACGGCGCGCTCCCGCCGGACGCTTCGCTGTTCGAGATCGTCGCGGACTTCGAGCGGCGCACGATCATGGAACAACTGGAGCGCGTCAACTGGAGCCAGACGGAAGCCGCTGAAGCGCTCCGCGTTCCGCTCTCCACGCTCAATCAGAAGATCAAACGCCTGAACATCGACGTCAAGCGCCGCGGCGAAAAGTCGAGCTGACGCCCCCGCGGCGGAGTCCCGTAATCCGCCTGCTACAATTCCGGCATTGCGACGGAATTCCGCGATTCCCTGGGTTTTACCCTTCCTGGTTTTCATCGGCCTGTTGATGGTCCAGCAGGTTATCCTGCTGCCTGCCTGGCTGCGATTCGCCATTTCGATGATCACGATTCTGGCGGCGTCGCGGGCGCCTCTGCGCGGAAGGCCGTCGAAAGCGCTCCTGAGCATTCTCATCGGCATCGTGGTCTTCGTGATCTGGATCGCGCCGGATCTCATTGCGCCGTGGTGGCATCATCTGCTTCCGTTCGAGAACGCAATCGTGGGCCATCCGGCCGGAAACACGCCGCCGCCTTCGAAGAACGATCCGGTGTTCCTGTTCTTCCGGATCGCCATCAGCGCCATTGCGGTGCCGATTCTCGAGGAGTTGTTCTGGCGGGGCTGGCTGATGCGGTGGCTGATCGACAGCAGGGATTTCTGGAAAGTGCCGCTGGGGACCTATGCGCCCGTGGCCTTCTGGCTGACGGCGCTGCTTTTTGCCTCCGAACACGGCTCATTCTGGGACGTCGGTCTGGCCGCCGGCATCATCTATAACTGGTGGATGGTGCGGACGCGGAACGTCTGGGACTGCATCCTCGCGCACGCGGTCACGAACGGCGTCCTGGCGGCCTACGTGGTCGTTGCGGGACAATGGCAATACTGGCTGTAAGCCGCCGCCCGGGCAACCCCGCCGGCCGCGTCCCGGCTCAGCCATAACCATTCAGACCAGCATGATTCAACTCAGCGGCGCGGGAAAGCGCTTCGGACCCAAAATCCTTTTCGAAGATCTCAACTGGCTGATCGCGCCGAAGGATCGCGTCGGCATCGTCGGCGGCAATGGAACCGGCAAATCGACGCTGCTGAAGGTGCTGGCCGGCATCGAGGGGCTCGACTACGGCTCTGTAAACGTCACGAAAGGCATCCGGGCCGGCTATCTGCCGCAGGATGGCATCGCGCTGACGGGCCGCACAGTATTCGACGAGTGCATGAGCGTTTTCGCTGAAATCCATGCTCTAGAAGCCGAACAGAAGGAACAAGCTCACAGCATCTCGGAACTCGACCAGGCGGATCCGGAGTACCAGCGGATCGCCGAGCGCTACCATCACGTCCAGGCCGAGTTCACGGCGCGCGATGGCTATAACATCGAGTCCCGTGTGGGTTCGGTGCTCACGGGTCTCGGGTTCCGCCGCGAGGACTGGTCGCGCCGCGTCGAGGAGTTTTCCGGCGGCTGGCAGATGCGCATCGCGCTCGCCCGGCTGCTGCTTGAAGAACCGAATCTTCTCCTGCTCGACGAGCCGACCAACCATCTCGATCTCGAAGCCCGGAACTGGCTGGAGTCGTATCTCGAAACGTATCCCAATGCCTTCGTGCTGATCTCGCACGACCGCTTTTTCCTGGACGTCACGGTTTCGCGAATCGCCGAGATCTGGAACAAGCGGGTCTACTTTTATACGGGTGGCTACTCGAAATACGAGCAGCAGAAGGCGGAGCGGCGGGCCCAACTGGAAGCGGCCTACGCCAATCAGCGCGAGCGCATCGAGCAGCTCGAAGCATTCATCAGCCGGTTTCGCGCCCAGGCCACAAAAGCCAAACAGGTGCAGAGCCGTATCAAGGAGCTGGAAAAGATCGAGCGCATCGAAATTCCGCCCGACGAGAAGACTATCCACTTCCGTTTTCCGCAACCCAAACCGAGCGGCCGCATCGTGGCGGAGTTCCGCAACGTGTCCAGGAGCTACGGCGAGAAGCACGTGTTTTCCGGCGCGACGTTTTCGATCGAGCGCGGCGACCGCATTGCGCTGGTCGGAGTCAACGGGGCCGGGAAATCGACTCTGATCAAGCTGCTCTCGGGCGAAGAGCCGGTGTCGTCGGGCGAATACGTGACCGGCCATAATGTGGAAATCGATTATTTCGCGCAGGATCAGTACAAGGCGCTCGACGCCGACTCCACCATTCTGGACGATCTGGGACGCGTGGCCCCGCGCGCGAACAACACTGAGCTGCGCACCGTGCTCGGCTGTTTCCTGTTTTCCGAAGACGACGTGTTCAAGCGCATTGGCGTGCTTTCGGGCGGCGAGCGCAACCGC
>CAZXCO010000243.1:0-3497 GCA_964639095.1 uncultured Solibacteraceae bacterium | reverse complement strand
GATCCGTGAGATTTCTGTGTTCGCCGACTATTCCCGCTCGTTTGCCGGCTCGAACACCGCGATCACATATGGCGGCCTTGTCAACGCTCCGCAAAAGGCGCGCCAGTACGAAGCGGGAATAAAGGGCACCTTTTTCAACGGAAGGATCTATACCACTGCGACTGTGTTCCGCCTGTTCCAATACAACATCGCGGAGTCCGACCCCGCGCACCCCGGCTATTCGAATCTCATCGGGCAAGCGCGGAGCGAGGGCTTCGAATATGACATCACCGGCCGCATGACGCGACATCTCAGCATGGTTGGCAACTATACCTATGACGATGCGTCTGACGTCGCGGCAAACGTAATTAGCCGTGTCAATGGCCACCGGTTGGCGCAGGTGCCGAGGCATGTCGGCAATATCTGGGCCCGCTACGATACGGCGCCGGACTCCTCCAGGGGTTTTACCTTTGGGGCAGGAACGTATCTCTCCGGAAACTTCTTCAGCGAGAGCGCCAACGTCGTCCTGCTGCCTGCCTACGGCCGTCTGGACGCGATGGTCGGATATCGAACGGATACAAAAGCCATCCACTGGTCCGCGCAGCTGAACGCATCGAATCTCCTCGACCGAAAGTATTTTGTCTACGGAAATCCATTTACTTACGGAGCGCCGAGGGGGCTTGTGCTTTCCATCAGGGCGCAGATACTGCCAAAGAGGTAGCCGTGGCAGAGGAAGTTGCACTCGACACAAAACCGAAAACCGGGGTGCGGGAGGCTCTTCTCCTCGTTCACCGCTATTGTGGTCTCACCACTGCCGCATTCCTTGTGGTCGCGGGTCTAACCGGCTCCCTGCTGGCCTATAACAGCGAGCTGGAAAAGTTACTTTCACCGCAGCTTTTCGCAAAGCCGATGCCCGGCACAGCACAACTGGATTTTGCGACTCTGGCAGAGAAGGCTGCGGCGCAGGTGCCCGAGGGCCGCGTAATCGCGGTTGAGTGGACGGAATCAGACCGCATGCTCGTAGCATTTGCGCCACGCGTGAATCCCGCGACAGGCAAGCCCTTCAACCTGGGGTTCACGCAATTCTTCATCGATCCCTGGACAGGAAAGGAGACCGGACGAAGGATTCGCGGAGATCTCACGCAGGGAGTCGTGAATCTGATGCCCTTTCTCTACAGCGTTCACTGGACGCTTGCAGCCGGGAACGCTGGGCAGTGGATCATGGGCCTGGTCGCGGTCATCTGGACGGTGGACTGTTTTATCGCGTTTTACCTGACCCTGCCGCGCGGCCGTGGTCCTTTTCTCCTGCGATGGAAGAGCGCATGGCGCGTGAAGTGGCGTGCCAGTTCGTTCCGCGTCAACTTCGACCTGCATCGCGCGAGCGGACTCTGGACATGGCCCGTTCTCTTTATCTTTGCGTGGTCGAGCGTAATGATGAACATTCGGCCGTGGTATGAGCAGGTGATGGGCTTCCTGTTCGACTATCAGAGCCCCGTTGCCGTGTCGATGATCGACGCGCGGCGCAATGATCGTCCGAAACTCGATTGGCGAGCCGCGCTTGACACCGGCGCCCGACTGATGGCGGAGCAGGGTCGAGCGCGCGGGTTCAAGGTGGGTCAGCCTCTTGAGCTGGCATACAGCGCATCAACTGGAGCCTGGGCTTACGAGGTGAGGGGGAGCCACGATCTGTTTGAACGTGCTCCAAAGGGAGGCAGCACCCGCATCACTTTTGACGGGAACACCGGAGAGTTACGCGTGCTCAAGCAACCAACGGGGGAGCGAGCAGGCAATACCATCGAGAGCTGGCTCTATGCGCTGCACATGGCGAGAGTGTTCGGCCCCGTTTATCAGGCGTCAGTTTGTTTGTTTGGATTGATCTGCGCTCTTCTGCCCGTCACGGGAGTTTATGTGTGGTGGCGCAAGCGCAAAGTACGACGAATGCAACGCCACCGGGCAGGTGCAGCTGTCGTCGAGCGCCTCTCCGCCGTTCATGACGCCTGAATTACTCCAGTTCGGGAACCTCGGGGAGTCCCGCGACATCTGCCGCTGATCGCGCCACCTGAGGGCGGTGCTTCTGGCGGGCGACGAGGAACGCCCCCATCACGACAGCGCCGATCAGGCAGGACAGGGCAGGAATGGCATAGGCCAGTACGGTTCTGACGCCGCGCGGCTCGCCCAGAATGCGCTCTCCGTATTCGCGGGCGAACCGATCCTGAATCTCAGTCTGATCCATTCCCGAACGAATGTCGGCGATCAGTTCCTTGCGAACACGCGATGCGGCCGACGACTGATGCAGGCGGACCGCCTCGGCCCAGCAGCACGGCGCAATCAGTCTGGACGACATCCGGTCATACAGAGCGCTCTGCGCACTTGTGGCAAAGCCAGGCGGCACGATGCTCTCGCCGTCTGTTTGCCGGGCAAGGAGCGTGAACCCACCTCCGATCACGAGCGTGACGCTCGCCAGCATAACCGGAAGCAATCGGGATCTCATGAGTTCAGCGTAGGTCAGATAGCCACCCCTCCGAATGCGACATGTTGTCGCACCATAAGAATTCGCGGCCGATCACACGTGAGGCGGATACTTCCCCAGCTTCCTTTGTAGCGACCGCCGGTGGAGCCCCAGTAGCTTGGCGGCTTGCGAAATGTTTCCGCCGCAGTCGCTCATCACCCGTTGAATATGCTCCCACTCGACCCTCGCGAGACTCGGCACCGAATGCGCTGTGGTTCCACCGGCTTTCTCCGCCACCCCCAGATACGCATTCAGAATCTGGTCAGCGTCGGCGGGCTTGCTCAGGTAATGGTGCGCACCCAGTTTGGTCGCCATCACCGCCGTGGCGATACTGCCATATCCAGTCAGCATAATGATGCAGGTCGTCTCATCCAGAGCCCGGAGTTGCTCGACGATTTCAAGTCCGTCCATTCCCGCGAGGCGCAGATCAACAACGGCGAGATCCGGGCTGGAGTGGCGCGCCATCTGGACAGCCTGTTCGCCGTTCGCAGCCGCGACAGTTTCCCAGCCACGGCTCTCGAATGCGCGTGACAGCCGGGTCCGGAAGATATCGTCATCGTCTACAACCAGCGCCAGACGCCGGGTATCGGTCTCAACGGGAGCCTGCATACTATGACCTCATACTGGTCGGCAGCACGAAGATGGCGCGTGTGCCGTCGCTGGGAATCGATTCGAAGGTGAGCTGACCATCCAACTGCTCAGCCAGGGTCCTGACAAGAAATGTCCCCAGCCCCATACCCTTACCGGGCTCTTTCGTCGTGAAGAACGGCTCTCCGATCCGCCGCAGGGTCTCCGGCGACATACCTGCGCCTCGGTCAGAGATCACGAACGAGAGCTTTTCATTGGCCGCCTGGGCCGTAACACGCACCGCCATATTCGGCCCACTGGCATCGAGCGCATTCCGCGTCAGCGCAATCAAAGCTTGGGCGACGGCCCGCCGCGGCACCGTGAGGGTAACCGGCTCGACAGGCGGAATCAACTCAAGGCGGTCCGGCTGTTGGATATCACG
>CAZXCO010000242.1:0-4441 GCA_964639095.1 uncultured Solibacteraceae bacterium | reverse complement strand
GGCAACGCCGCCGACAGGCGCCGAAATCGGCACGCCGGCGTCCATCAGCGCCAGGCTGGCGCCGCAGATGGTCGCCATGGAGCTCGACCCATTCGATTCGAGAATGTCGCTCACCACGCGGAGCGTATAGGGGAACTTCGCTTCGTCGGGAATCACGGCCGCAACGGCGCGCTCGGCAAGAGCTCCATGACCGATTTCCCGGCGCCCGGGACCGCGCATAAACCCAACCTCGCCAACGCTGAAAGGCGGGAAATTGTAGTGGAGCATGAAGCGCTTGAACGTCTCGCCTGGCTCCAGCATCTCGATCCGCTGTTCGTCTTCCTTCGTGCCGAGAGTGGCTGTGACGAGTGCCTGCGTCTCCCCGCGGGTGAATACGGCCGATCCGTGCGTGCGCGGCAGGATTCCTACCTCGCCCCAGATCGGGCGGATCTCGTCGAACGCCCGGCCGTCGGGACGGCGGCGCGCTCCCAGCATTTCGTCGCGGAACACACGTTCCTTGAGGTATTTGAAGACCCGGTCCGCCTCCTCTTTCTGCTCTTCGGCGGCTTCCTCCAGGACGCGGTCGTGAAGCGCATCCACCCGCGCGTAGCTTTCCAGCTTTTCGTACTTCTTCGTATTCAGAGCGTCGATCAGCTCTTCGCGAATCTTCTTGTCGATCGAAACCAGCAGTTCGGCGTCGAGTTCCTTCGCGACGAACTCCTTCTTTGGCTTGCCCGTAACTGCGACGAGTTGCTTGAGAACCTCAATGATCTTCCTGCAGGATTGGAGGCCATGTTCCAGACCGCCAAGGACTTCCTCTTCCGTCGCCTGCTGGGCTCCGGCTTCGACCATGACCAGCCCCTGCTCGCTGCCGGCCACAATCATGTTCAGCTTCGACGCGCGGGTTTCGGTATAGGTGGGGTTCGCGACGTACTTGCCATCCACGATGCCGACCCGCACCGCGCTGACCAGGTGATGGAAAGGGATATCGGAGATCGCCAGCGCCGCTCCGGCGCCGACGATGCCGAGAATGCCGGGATCATGCTCAGGGTCCGCCGACAACACCATCGCGATGATCTGAACTTCAGTAAGGAAGCCTTCGGGGAAGAGCGGCCGCAACGGCCGGTCAATCATGCGGCTGGTGAGGGTCTCCTTTTCCGACATGCGGCCCTCGCGCTTGATATACCCGCCCGGGATCTTGCCCGCGGCATAAGTATATTCGCGATAGTCACACGTGAGGGGGAAAAAGCCCTGATTGGGTTTCGGGCGCGCCGCGGAAGTGGCGGACACCAGTACGACCGAGTCGCCCCAGCGAACCACCACGGAACCACCCGCCTGTTTGGCGAGCTTGCCAGTCTCGATCGTGAGCTTGCGTCCATCGAGATCGACTTCCAACTTGTGTAATTTCATATTGCGTCACCGGGTACGTTCCCGGACGTCCTTCTCTGCCGAAAAATCGGCCGAATCTCAATTGTCAACGAGTTGGAGTTGACAGGACGGATTCCGGCGGCAACCCAAACCGGGCGTGAGCCGCACAGGCCTGTCGTTCGCGAACCGGAATGGCCCAGCGAAGGCGAGTGAAAATCCACTGCTTCGAGTAACGAACCCCGACAATACTAGTGGCGAATCGAAAGCTTTACGAGAACACTCTTGTAGCGCTCCGGACTATTGGTCTTGAGATATGTCAATAGCCTGCGGCGCTTGGCTACGAGGCTCAACAGGCCCCGGCGCGAAGAATGATCTTTTTGGTGAGTCTTGAAATGCTGAGTCAGTTGAGCGATACGGTCTGTCAACAACGCGATCTGCACTTCCGGCGACCCGGTGTCCGACTTGTGATTCTGGTTCCGGGCAACAATCTGCCGTTTTGCTTCTGCCACCAATGCCATCTAGGGGTTGCTACTCCTTGTCTTCTCTTTTCCCGTTTTGTATCAACGCCAGTGTAACACATTCCGGCAAGGGTGTTTTTTTCAACTCCGGCGGCCGTCGACTCAGACGCAGGGGTCAGGCAGCCAGCCACGCCGCAAGCGCGGGATCGTGAAAGTCCCGGATCAGAACGGATACGCCAGCAAGGTCGTCGTGCGTCGTGGCGACGCCCACCACGCGCATTCCCGCGGCCAACGCTGCCTCCACCCCCGTGTACGAATCCTCGAACACGACACAGCCGGCTGGCTCGGCCCCGAGCGCGGCAGCCGCGTGCAGATAAATCTCCGGATCGGGCTTCGGTTTCGCGACCTCCTGACCGTTCACGATCACCCGGAAAAAAGGCCGGAGCCCGGTCGCATCCAGTACGAAATCGACATTGGCGCCTTCCGCGTTGGTCGCCAGCGCCAGAACGGGGTTTCGCGGCCGGGCCAGAAATTCGCGAATCCCCGGCACCAGGGACTCTGCCATGCGCGGTCCCATCATCTCGCGGTAGAGCGCTTCCTTGGCGGCTCCATGGGCGAACACGTCCTCGTCATCGAGATCGGCCCCGAGAAACTCCCGGACGATTTCATCGTTGCGCCTGCCGTACATCCTCTGCTGCATCGCGTCGGTCATTTCGAGGCCATGCCGGCGGGTGTATTGCGCCCATGCGGCCCGATGCAACGGATTGGAGTCGACGATCACCCCGTCCATATCGAAAATCATGGCCCGGATCTCCGGGGCCCTCACCTTGCCTCCTCCGGCTCCAGCTCACCTTCGAGCCAGGAAAGATACCCGGCCGAACCTTCCGTAACCGGCACGGCAATAACTTCGGGTAAGTCATACGAGTGAGTGGATTCGATGGCGGCACGCACTTTGTCGAATAACCGCCGCGACGTTTTGATCATCAAAAGGCGCTCCTCGTCTTCGTTAACCTTTCCCTTCCAGCGATAAAAGCTGCGGGCCTGTGAAATCACCGTGACACAGGCGGCCAGCTTCCCTTCAACCAGCGCGCGCGCCAGGCGCGCCGCTTCGGCCTCGGACCCGCAGGTGTTGAACACTACGATTTTGTCGGTCATCGGAAATCTAATATGTCCAAAAGATATGGAAGGCCACTTACATTCGGTGTTACTATTGTCTCTCACCCCTTTTGATGAAGATATCGATCGTCAAGACGATTTATGCATTTATCGTGTTATGCGGAATCGTCTATGCGTTCGTGGCGCTGCGGGGCCCCAACGGGATTCCGGGGCTGCTCGAAAAGCGGCGGCAGGTGCATGAATACGAGGTTGCAAACGAACAGATGCACCGCGAAATCGAGCAGAAGCAGGAACGCATCCAGCGGCTCGAGAGCGATCCGGAAGAGCAGGAGATCGAGATTCGCCAGCGCTTGAAATTCGCGAGCCCCAACGAGAAGGTCTTCATCATCGACGGCAAGAAGAAATAGGCGCTTCGGCGGGCTGGCGCCGGGTATCGTATCCCGTCAGGACACGAGAATCAGGTGCAGGTCCATGACGTTCGTTCCCGTGGACCCCGTGGTCACGAGATCGCCAAGTTCCGCGAAAAACGGATAGGCATCGTGATTGGCGAGGGCTTCAGCGGGACTGGAGACCGCGCGCGCCACCGTGGTGCCATCCACCATCGCTCCCGCCGCATCCGTCGGGCCGTCAGTACCGTCAGTACCCGCACTGAGGATCAGAACGTCTTCGAGTCCGGCAATGTCGAGGGCGGCGGCCAGCGCAAACTCCTGATTGCGCCCTCCCCTGCCATTGCATCCCCGGGCGATCGTCACAGTGGTTTCGCCGCCCGAAATGATGCAGGCCGGGGGCGGCACGGGCTGGCCATATATGCGGATCTGGCGTGCAATGGCGGCATGCATGCGTGCGGCGTCCTTCGTCTCGCCTTCAATCGTGCTGGAAAGAATGAGAGTCTTGTAGCCGCGCTCGCGGGCCGCGCGGGCCGCAGAATCCAGCGCTTTCTGATTGCTGCCGATGATGATGTTCTCCACGTTCTCGAACAGCGGATCGGAGGCTTTTGGCGTTTCCCTGGCGCCATTCTTCAACCGTTCGCGCACCCGGGCGGGCACACGATCGCGCAGCCGGTATTTTTCCAGCACGGCGAAGGCGTCTTCGAAGGTGGAAACGTCGGGCGCCGTGGGTCCGGAGCCGATGACGCCGGGGTCATCACCCACCACGTCGGAAAGAATCAGGCTCAATACGTGCGCCGGCGCCGCGAGACGAGCCAGTTGGCCCCCCTTGATAGCCGAAAGGTGCTTGCGGACCGTATTGATTTCCTGAATATCGGCGCCCGAAGCGAGCAGAAGGCGCGTCGTTTCCTGCTTCTGCTCCAGCGTGACCGGCCCGGCCGGATACGGCAGGAGTGCCGACGCTCCTCCTGAAAGCAGGCAGATCCCGAGAGCGTTTTCGCCCGCCTCCGCACAGATGCGGGCGATGCGCTTCGCTCCGGAGAGTCCGCGTTCATCGGGCACGGGATGGCCGCAGGGTCTGAGTTCGATGTGTTGCGTCCGGGTCGAATCCCCATCCTTGACGTTCACGCAGCC
>CAZXCO010000241.1:0-2934 GCA_964639095.1 uncultured Solibacteraceae bacterium | reverse complement strand
CGATTCCCCCGCTTCAATGCGCTGCACGATTTCGAGCATGGCGTCTTCGCCCTGCCCTTTGACGACGATATCGACGCAATCGGCCGCCAGCGTCTGGTCCGGCAACAAGGATGGATGCCAGCCGCCGAGAATCACCGGCTTTTCCGGATAACGCTGCTTCGCGGCGCGCGCGATCTGCACCGTCTCGCGAATCATCGGCCCGGTGACCAGAGAGACGGCGAGACAAAGAGCGTCGTCGAGTTCTTCGAGCGTCCGCTTGTGGAAGTTCGGCGTGATCGTCGAGTCGATGATCCGGACCTGATAACCGGCCCGGAGCAGCGGCGTGGAGACGGCAAGAATCCCGAGCGGGGCCGTCGCCTCCTGACTGGAAAACGCGGGAAAGAAAAAGACGACTTTTCGGGAAATTTTGGGCATCCGCGTCATAAAGTTGAGACAAGCTCGAAAACTCCGCCGGAACACGTTTCGTTCCGGCAGACCCCCGGCTGCTGTCTAAACGATATAGCACTGCTTCATACGAAAAAGCACACTCACTGTGACCCCAACCTGTCTCGAGGAACGACTCTCTACAGAGACCGGTCGCGCACGTCGCGGCCATGCGCTCCACGGAGCGGCCCGCGGCCTGGAACAGTTGATTGCCGCGGTGGCGCTCCTGGCCCTCGCGCCGGCGATGCTGGCGATCGCACTTGTGATTCTCGTTCTCTCCCGGCGCAATCCGCTGATCCGGCACGAGCGCGTCGGGTGGGAGGGCCGTCCGCTGGCAATGCTGAAGTTCCGCACCATGTGGGCGCCGGAAGACGCCCCGCCCGGGCGGTTCGCGAACGAGCTGGTGTCCGGATACGTCCCGGCGGACAAGCGCGGCGCCGACCCGCGTGTACGCAGCCGTTTTGCGGCTTTCTGCCGCCGCCACTCGCTCGACGAGCTTCCGCAGCTTTATCACGTCGTGCGCGGGGAAATGTCGCTCGTGGGTCCACGGCCGATTACGCTCACGGAGTTGCGCGACCACTACGGACCGGCCGCCGGGGAAGTTCTTTCCGTGCGCCCCGGCCTCACCGGACTGTGGCAGGTCCGCGGCCGCAGCCGGCTCAGCTACGAGAGAAGAAGACGGCTGGATCTGCTTCTGGTGCGGCGAGCGTCCGCCGGGCTCTATTTCTGGATTCTGCTGCAGTCGATTCCGGGGCTGTTCAGCGGGCGCGACGCCTGCTGAGGATCCTGCAGGTTCAGTTCTGAAGATGCGGCTTCATGATCCGCGCCACGGCCGCGATGACAGGAACCACAACGCTGTTCCCGAACTGCCGGTAAGCCTGCATATCGGAAACCGTGATCCGGAACGTGTCGGGAAAGCCCATCAGACGCGCGCACTCACGCGGCGTCAGCCGGCGGGGGTTCCTGCCCCTTCCGCGACTCACCAGAATTTCCGAACCGTCCTTGTGATAGCGCGCCGAGAGCGTGCGGGCCACCGAATCCCTGTCCACCAGCCCGAACCCAAAGCCGTTGCCGGCCTTCCGATGCTTTTCCGCGTATGCCTGAAGGTAGGCCCAGAGTTTGTCGCTCAGGACGTATTTCGAATTCACCTTACCCTTCGGCGCGCTTGTGTAGGGCTCTTCGGGCTCTTCCGAGCCGTTCTCGGGGTGGAGAATCGAGCCCAGACGCGGGCCCGCAGTGGGCAGATTTAACTCGTCGAACGAGAACCGCGCCTTCTCGCGGAAACCGGCGATCAGGATCCGCTCCCGATGCTGCGGCACGAAGCGGCCGCCATCGATCACCTTCGCCTCGATATGGTAGCCCAGTTCGTTTTTCAATGTGTCCGAAATCACCTGAAACGTGTGTCCGCGGTTATGACTGAGCAGGTTTTTGACGTTTTCGAGCAGGAACGCCTTCGGGCGTTTGGCGGCGATGATCCGTGCCACATCGAAAAAAAGAGTGCCCTGCGTTGTGCATTCAAAGCCATGCGGACGCCCCAGCGCGTTTTTCTTGCTGACGCCGGCGATCGAAAACGGCTGGCAGGGAAACCCGGCGAGCAGCACGTCGTGGTCGGGAATATCCGCAGCGCGCACTGCAACGATATCGCCCGCGAAGCGTTCCTCGCCGCCATAGTTGGCAAGATAGGTCTTCTTCGCCCACGGATTCCATTCGCTCGTAAAGACACACCGGCCGCCGGCCTGTTCGAATCCGGCTCTCATGCCGCCGATGCCGGCAAACAGGTCGATGAAGGTGAAATCTGCGGCGCTGGATCGCAGGTCTGCCGTATCCGGTCTCTCCTGTTTAAAACATAATATACGGCCCGCGTTTTTTCGGCTTCGGCTCCGCCCCCGGATCACTTCCCGATCCTGTGACATATACTGATTGACTCCCGGAGCCCCGCAGACATGAGTCGCTTTCTCTCCCTGATTTTGCTGCCGCTGGCCTGCATGGCTCAGCCGCGTCCGCCGGCCGTTCAGTCTCCCGAAGTGCACCCCGATCGCACGGTAACTTTCCGGCTGCTCGCGCCGGAGGCGTCCGGCGTACGGCTGACCGGAGATCTGGCGAAGGCGCCGCAGCCGCTCCAGAAGGACGCGAAGGGCGTCTGGAGCCTCACCATCGGCCCGCTGCCGCCCGATCTTTACAGCTACCGGTATTCCATCGACGGCGTGCCGGCGATCGATCCCGCCAACCAGGCTCGCCCGGCCACGATGTTTGCGGTCCCCGGCGACGGCCCGATGAGCTACGATCTGCGTCCCGTCCCGCACGGTGAACTGCACGAACGGTGGTACATGTCGAAATCGCTGGACACAATGCGCCGGCTCTTCGTCTATACGCCTCCGGGTTATGAACGCGGCACGGCGCGTTACCCGGTTTTGTATCTGCTTCACGGCGCCGGCAGCGACGAGAGTTCCTGGAGCGAAAGCGGGCGGGTCAACTTCATCCTCGACAATCTCATCGCCGACGGGAAACTCA
>CAZXCO010000240.1:0-3075 GCA_964639095.1 uncultured Solibacteraceae bacterium | reverse complement strand
CGTATCGAACGGGCTGGGTCTCCACGGAGTGGAGAGCAGCGCCGGAATGCCATTGCGCGTCCAGTATCCGAAGACGATGCCGACGGCGCCGGCGATGCCGGCAAGCAGCAGTCCTTCCGTGAGCAACTGGCGTGCGATGCGCCATCGTCCGGCTCCGATCGCGAGCCTCAAACTGATTTCGCGCTGGCGCACCGCGGATTTCGCCAGCAGCAGATTGGCGACGTTCGCGCAGGCGATCAGCAGCACCAGGCCAGCCAGCGAGAGCACGACCAGCAGCAGCCGGTCATACCGCTCCGTCAGGTAATCCACTCCCCGCGAAGCCGACTGCAGGAAAAACCGCGGCCGTTTTGCGGGTACTTTCAGACGACTGCCGACCGGGCCCGGATTGGCATCGACGCCCGCCTGAAATATCGCGTCCAGAGCGCTTTGCGCTTCCGCATCGACCACGCCGGGCTTCAATCGTCCCATGACGGGTATCGACCACGCCCGATTCTCATCGAGGAAGGAGTGTACCGATGGAAGCTGCGTATCGGCGCCGTGCTGGAGTTGCCCGTAGACCGCTGGAGGAAGATTCAGCGGCGCCCAGACTTCGAAGCTGGCGCCTGGTTCGACGCCGGTGAAGTACTCGGGATTGACGCCGATGATCGTCACCGGAACGCCGTTCAGCGTGATGGTCTTTCCAAGGACGGCGGGGCTCCGATTGAACCTTCGGGTCCAGTATTGATAACTGATCAGGACGACCGGGCCCTCCGGCGTCCGGACGTCATCCTGCGGCCCGATCGCCCGGCCGATGACCGGCGTCACGCCCAGTCCCTGGTAGAAGTCTCCCGAAACGAGGAAACAGTTCACCGCCTCGGCGTTGCCATCCACGATCCCTGTGACGCGGCCAAGCTCTTTGAAGGCAAACAGGCTTTCGAAAAAAATGTTGTTGCGGCGGAACGCCCGGTACAAGTCCGGCGTGAAGTCGGTGTGCATCAGGCCGCCGTCGGAAGTTGCCTGCTGCTCGTAAAAGGTGCCGAAGGCCGGAGAGCGATAGCCGTAACCGGGTGGAACCCAGCCACCTCTCTGCTCTTTCCATGTCAGCAGCCGGAGCCGCTCCGGATGCTTCACCGCGATCGGCCGCAACAGTGTCGATTCGATCAGCGTGAAGATCGCCGTGTTTGCGCCGATGCCCAGCGCCAGCGACAGGACGGCCACGGCGGCAACCCCGGGGCTGCGGCGCAGCATCCGCGCAGCATAGCGGGCATCCTGAATCAGACTATCCAGCCATGGCAGTCCCCTCGAATCGCGGTGCAACTCCTTCGAGGGTTCGACACCGCCAAGCCTGATGAGCGCCAGACGCCGGGCCTCGGGCAACGCCATTCCGCGGCTGACGTAATCGTGGACTGCCAGTTCGACGTGAGCGTCCAGTTCCTCATCGAACTCCCGTTCGAGGTCCCGCTTCCGGAAGAATGAGCCCAGACGCGCCAGGCCTCGCCGGAAGGCCGTCATGGGCGCCATCTGACTCCTGTTGACATGCCACATGAATATATCACGGCAATCAGGAGCTGATGCACACTTCTTCGGGCACGCGCTCAGGAGCAGTCAGGAACGGGGACGAATGGAGACAGCCAAAGCCAGGCGCTTTTGCTGTTCATCGGGTTCACGGCAGGCCCCACCTGCTTTGTGCCGCGCGTCAGCGAATGCGGTCGTACCGGGCATCGCCCTCCGCGGCACTCAGGATCAAGTGCGTTACCCGGCCACTTGAATCCATCTGGAACTCGATCGTCCCGGCGGTTGAATCGAATCTTGTCTCGCTCTGCGGAATCAGCGGAAAATCCTTCATATAAAGTTCTCCCTGCTGTACGCTGACGATCTGATCCGGGCCGAAAAAGTCCCTGGAGGAAAGGATTCCATCGCGAAATTTATATTCGCCCGCGTACCGGGCAAGCACGGCCGGGCTGGGATGGATCGCGGCTTTGGCCGTTCCGATCAAATGGGCCGTATCCCGCTCGTCTTCGTTGCACACATACTCCAGCATGTCCGCGTCCGCCGCATAGTTGACCCCGACGGAGATGGTCAACGGTCTGGTCAGCGTCTCGGGATCGTCGTATGTGACCTGAAGCCGCATGTGTCCGAAGTCGGTCCGCCGGAACTTTTCGGTCACGCGCAGGTGCTCGGAATGCGGATGCCCCACCATATCGAGCCAGGTCTTGTCGTTGAACCCCGCTGTTTCCACCACCAGCGTGTCGTCTTCCCAATGCCCGACCGAGTAGCCCACCCAGGTCGGGTTCGGATCTCTCGGCAGTTGGCGCCCGTCGGTATAGATCTGTCTGTATCCGCCGAGTTCGTACAGCAGCGCGATCACGCTGGGCGATTGGACGATTCGGTAGAACCGGGTCGACCCCGCCGCGAAAATCGCCTGCGGACCTGCCGGCAGGCAGTGCGTCACCGGATTGTCGTGCCTCAGATTGACGGCCCGCTTGAGGAAAAGCGCCTCGGCCGCCGGGCGGAAGACGCCTTCATCCTTCAAATCCTGAATGACATCAAAGCGATACGGAGTCAGTTCAGGCTGCCAGAGCCCCGACAGATCCGGCTTGCCATCCGGCATCCGGGGGACGGGCGCCGTCAGGTTCGGTTTTCCGTCGGCCGTGCGCGGAATTCCCGGAGTGGGCAGATGCAACCACTGGGCAAGGGCCGGCACTGCAAAGGCCACAGCGAGGATCATAAGGCGCATCGGTGAAATGATAAACCTACCCGTCTGCGGAAACCAGCGGGACTCCCTGCCTGCCCTTTGGCGCCTGTCTGACTCTGTCGCGTGCCGCCACCCATCCCACGTTCCAGACAACGGTTGGGGATTTGAGAAGCAGCAGACTACGTCGTCCAGCCGCCGTCGATCACATGGATCTGGCCGGTCGTATACCGCGCGGTTGCGAGATACACGACCAGATCGGCGATCTCCGACGCTTCGCCGAGGCGGCCGATCGGCTGTCTCGCGATGAATGCCGCCCGGGCTTTCTCGTAGTCGCCGTATGCGCGAAGGCGGCCTTCCAGCGAAGGCGTTTCCACGGTTCCCGGACAAATCGCATTGCAGCG
>CAZXCO010000239.1:0-11732 GCA_964639095.1 uncultured Solibacteraceae bacterium | reverse complement strand
TCGTCCTGATAAATGACCTCACAATGAAACGTCCGCCGGTACCATTCCACGACGGCGGCAACGTCTTCAACCGCTATAGCGACGTGATCGATGGAGTCCAGGCTGGCCATACCCTATGATTGCAGGGCCGAATGATTACAGTGCTGCGACGAAGCCCTCCCAGGCGGCCGTCGTGTTTTCGAACTGAATGCGCGCATCCTGGCTGATCCGCATCATGGTCTGGTCGTCATGGACGGGATCGTGGTGGAAGAGCATCAGGTGCTCGGCGCAGGCGTCGCGCGCGAGCAGCACCGCATTCTCCCAGGTGCTGTGGCCCCATCCCTTGTGCGTCTCATACTCGTCCGGCGTATATTGGGCGTCGCAGATGAGGATGTTGGCGTCCTGCGAGTACTCGCACAGCGTGTTGTCCGCCTCGCGGTCGCCGTGTTCATAGTCGGTCGCATAGACAATCACGACGCCGTTGCACTCGATCCGGTAGCCCGACGCACCCTGCGGGTGATTCAGCGGAAACGGGCGGACCGTCAGCGAGCCGCATTCGACTTTGCCGCCGGTCTCGATCTGATGGAAGTCGCGTTTTGCCGCAACCTGGCTGAAATCGATGGGGAAATAGGGCTTCGCCATCTGGCCTTCGAGCGTCTCCTGCAGCGGCTTCCCCGTGGAGCCCGCAAAAAAGGAAATGTGGTTCTTCGGTCCGTAGAGCGGCGCAAAAAACGGGATGCCCTGAATGTGATCCCAGTGAAAATGCGTCAGGAATATCCGGGTGCGGATGGGCGCCCCTTTCGATTCCTGCAGCAGGGTCTGGCCCAAAGCGCGGATACCGCTGCCGGCGTCGAAAACAACGCACTCATTTTCCGCAGTGCGAATCTCGACGCAGGACGTATTCCCCCCGAATTTCAGGTTTTCGATCTGCGGCGTGGGCGTAGAACCGCGCACTCCCCAGAATTTGAGACGTACCTGTACGCCGTCCATTAAAAGGCCATTTTGGCACGAATTCGTTTGCGGCCGCTCTTTTGAATCCCCAGTTTCAAAGCGGCCGCATAGGCTTCGCGGGCGAGGTCCGGATGGTTCAGGGCCTTCTCGGCATCGCCGATCTGCTCCTGAATGGAGCCGTCCTGGGAATCCTGTTTCGCCGCCTCACGCAACTGAGCAACGGCCAGGCCGGCCTGGTTTGATTTCAAATACAGGCCGGCGAGAGCCGTTCGCGCAGCGACGTATTCGGGTTTTACGCGGACGACGTAAAGGTATTGCTCAATGGCGCCGGCCGTATCGCTGGTCCGTTCGAGAAGCTCGGCCAGGCTCAGGCGCGAGGCCAGAAAATCGGGATTCGCCGCGATATTGAATTTCCATTCCGCAACGGCTTCGTTCTCGCGCCCCTTGATCCCGGCCAGCAGCAGCCCGAGATTGTGGTGGGCGGCGAGCAGATTCGGGTTTTTCCGGATCGCGCCACGGTAAAATTGCTCCGCCTCGGCGGTTTTGCCCTCCGATGCTTTCAGGGAACCGAGAGCATTCAGCGGCTCTGCGGAATCGGGCGCGAGCGCCATGGCGCGCCTGTAAGCGGCCTCGGCATCGCGGCGGCGGTTCAGCCGCTGATAGACCAGCCCGAGGTTATAGGGCAGATAGCTGTATTGCGGAGTGATCCGCATGGCCTGCTGGTAGCTTCGAATCGCGTCCTGATAATCGCCCGACTCCACATAGGCGAGCGCCAGGTTGTGAAGCGGATAGGACCAGTTCGGCGCGCGCCGCGCCGCGTCGCGGAAGGCCGGGATCGAACGCGCGAAATCCGCCTGTTCGAGATAAGCAATGCCGAGCGCATTATAGCCGTAGGCATCGCCGGGATCGATGCGGACCGACTGCTCGAGCAGGTTCGCAGCCTGGCCGTACTGCTTGTCAAAGAGGAGCCCGCGGCCGCGAAAGAAGTCATCGCGCCCCTCGAGATAGAGCGATTCCGGAGTGAGACGCATGGCGGCTTCCATGTACTCGGAGCCGGCATCGAAATCGCCTTTCGTCTGCGGATTCTGATCACCCGCGAGATACCGAAGCAGCACCTGCTGGGCCTGATTTTCCAGCGCGACCCGCAGCGCGTTCTCCTGCAGGAAGGCCTGCTCCGGCTGCAGTTCGTTCCGCAGCCGGGGAAGAATGTCGAACGCACTGTTCGGTTGATTCGGCAGGATGCGGCCCGCGCGCACTGCGGCCTGAAACGCATCGACGTCCTGCGAAGCCTGTGACGAGATCCGGGCGGACTGCGGATCCGCGGAGGCGAGCAGCAGGGGCCCCCCGTTGCGCGAATCATAGAGGCTCCGGTAGCGGGCGAGAGTGATGCCCTGCTTGCTGAGGTCCGAGAGCTTCGTGGCGTTTTCCATGTTGCCAAAATCGCGGGCGTGCTGTCTGTTATTCGTCAGTTTCGAAGTGCTGGTGCGGACATAGTCGGTGATCTCGCCGGCGCTGACGAACCGGTCGTCGTTCTGGTCCGCATATCCCTCGAGGCCTTTGACGATCGCATAGGTAAACGCACCGTGACCCCCGCCGAATTGCGTTCCCTCCTCGGAGACCTCGTGCGGACGCGCCGCCATCAGACCGAGCATGTCGCCAGTGGCTTCCCCGAACTTTTCGACCGCGGTGCCCACGGCTGCCGTCTTGAGATTTCCGATATTCGCGGCACGCGCCACGTCGGCCATCAGCACGACGCGGCCGACCTTCGGCAACTCGTCGTCCACCAGCGTCTGGATCTCGGAGATCGGGATGGCGGTCGTGGAAAGATCCTGCGGATCGCTGTCGTATGTCAGGATGAACGCGCCGCGGCTGTCCACGACGCCGTGACCGGCGATCAGGATGAAGATTGTGTCGTTCTTGCCTGCGCGGTTTCGCAGGAAAGTCTGGAAGGCATTCCGGATGGCGGCCGTAGTGGCCTGCTCATTCGTAAGAACGACCATGCGATCGTCGGGAATGCCGCCGCCGCGGGCGCTGGCGAGGTGCTGGCTGAACGTTTTGGCATCGGCGTCGGCGAACTGCAGCCAGAGATTCTGCGGGATTTTCTCGTATTTCGAAATCCCGATCATCAGCGCGAAGGTCCGGGCGTCGGGTGAAATCGCGGCCGCCTTGAGCGCGGCTTCGTTGGCGAGAGCCTCTTCAAGATCGAAAATTTTGCCGCGCACCCAGACCGCGTCCTGCCACTGGGCGGCAACCTTCCGGTAAGCCGCGAGGGCATTGGCTTCCAGCTTGTTGTCTTCGAAGATCGTCGCTTCCTGCACCAGGGAGGGCAGGTCCATCGGATTCGCGCGCAACGTTTGCTCGAGCGGTGCAATCGCCGTCTTCACGGCCGCCGGGAGGGCGTCAAAGGCAACGGCGTCTTCGTCCGGTTTGGCGAGCCCGCGGGTCATACTCACGCCGTAATGCTGCTGGCTGGCAACGGCGACCCGCGCGAGCTGCGGCAGAAAGCACGCATTCACCGGTTTGGGCGGCTCCAGTTTGCCCGCCTTCACCTTCAGGGATTTGGGATCGAGCACCACGACCCCGCCCGAATCGAGGGTCTGGGAGGATTTTCCAGGGCAATAGAGAAAACTCGCCGGCGAGCCGACGGCCGAGAGCGAATCTCCCGAGAAAAGAATGTCGCCTGCACGGGCCGCGAGAGGTGTTTCCGTATTCGAGCGCAGCACCTTGCCGTTCACGGCCGAAAGAATCAGGCCGACCGGCGCTTCCTTTGTTTCGGCGGCGTACAGTGCGAGAGGCGCCAGGGCGATCAGAAGGACTTTTGAGAGTGTGCCGCTCTTCATGCCGCTTCTATTCATGCCGCCGTTCTTCATGCCGCTTTCCTTCCTGCCGCCTTTCTTCATGCAATGACGCTTTCGTTCATGTTGTGCGCGCGGCGGATTTCGTCGGTCATCAAAGAAGCTATCGTGTAGAGTTTCATTGGCTCGGTCTTCCCGCGAACCGGGACTGCGCCCAGATACACAGTGTCGATTCCCCCCGCAGCCATTTCATAAGTCGTCCCGCTCATCAGCAATTTTGTTCTATGTTCCTTGTTCAGGCTTTCCAGCCGCGAGGCAAGGTTTACGGTGTCGCCGAGAACGGTGAACTCCATCTTGTCGGAGGACCCCACGTTCCCAATGACGACTTCGCCCGAGTGCATTCCGGCGCCGGTCTTGAAATCGCCGGGGACGTTCACCATCTCCAGTGCGCACCGGGCCGCGCGCAGGGCGTGGCCTCCGGGCTCGGCGCCCTCATCGTCGTCGGAAAAAACCGCCAGGATGCCGTCGCCAATGAACTTGTTCACGTGGCCGTGGTGCCGGACGATGATTTTGCACATCGTCCCCATGTAGGCATTCAGCAGGTCGACGATGATGGCGGGATCCTTCGATTCGCAGAAGGCCGTGAAGCCGCGGATGTCAGTGAACAGGATCGTCACCATCTTGCGCATGCCGGTGAGGCCGATCTGCTCGCTCTGTTCGAGCGACTTCGCGACGTCTTTACCAACAAAGAGCGCCACGGCCGTTTTGAAGAAGCTGCTCTTCTTCTCGGCCGTTGCGAACCGGTAGATGATGCCGCCGATGAGCGCGCAGACGAACACCAGGAGCATGTCGGTGCTCGAGAGCAGCCACCCAGCAAGAAACAGCAGATGAGTAAAAATCAGCGCCGCCGCGAGCACGGCAAGCGACCAGATGGCAGTCTGCGATACGGCGAGCGCGGCGGCTATCGCGACGGTGCCGCCCGCGACGACGAGCATGGAGGCGATCCGCGCCCCGCCGGGCACGGGACGCAGGAAATTGCCCGTGAGAAGCGTGCGCAGTGTATTGGCGTGGATCTCGACGCCGGGGGTCATCCATTTATTGGTCAGGCTGAATGCGGTGAAAAACGGAGTGGCATGCCTGTCTTCGTCGGTGCTGAAGTCCGGACCGAGCAGCACGACTTTTCCTTTGACCCAGCGCTCGACCTGCGCTTTGTTGCCGCTGCGAATCGCTTTTATGAAGTCGTAGAGCGAAACGGTGGGGAAGGTATCGGCGGGCCCGGCGAAATTGATGATCATGTTCCGGTCGCTGTCGACCGGGATCTCGCGCTGCCCGAGGGAAATCTTCCCGTTGCGCAGCGAGACATCCACGCCAAGGAACTTTTCCGCGCCACGCAGCGCCATGCTTCGTTTCAACGACTCCGTCGGCGTGCCGGCCTGCGGGGCTTCGATCAAGACCTGGCGGCGCACGAAATTATCGCTGTCGACCGTCAGATTGGCCATGGCGGCGCCACCGAGCGCCGAGGCGAGCATGTTGACCGGCACGGCGAAGGCCGGGTCCGACTGGTTCGCGCTGCCGGGCACCCAGGCCGAGACCACCGGCATCTTCTGGGACGCTTCGGCGTAGGCCGCCGCCAGCATCGAATCGTTATTGGGCTCCCACTTGGGGACCGGAATGCCGAACGCGACGTCGAGGATCAGAACCTTCGCGCCCGCATCCGCCGCTCCCCGAATGGCGTCGGCGTAATAGGGCTGCCAGAACAGCGTCGGCTCGGGAAAGTTGTTCAGCGCCTTGTCGTCCATCGTGACGAGGACGATGTCCTTCGTGGGGAGCTTGCCCCGCAGGACAAAATGCGCATCCTGCGCCTTCAGGCTGAGCAACTGAAAGAACCGGATATTGCCGAGGAGCAGAGTAACGACAATGCTGCTGACGGCGATCGCCGCGCAGATCGCGGTTCGCTTCCAGTTCCGCTTCATGATCCAGTTGGATTTTACTATCTTTCCGTGACTTCGCGCACAATTCGATCGACGCTAACAACAGGCAGGACAAACACATAAACCTTCGGAAGCACCCGAAGGAGAGCGCTTCCGCGGGATGCAGGTTTTGATGCGAAATGTTTTGGGGTCACAGTACACTGATTTCATATTGCGACCGGAACGGGTTCTTTATCGCCTTGCGATCTGCGGGCTGACCGCCATTTCCCTGCCCGCGCAGACAACTCAGGGGCTCATTTCGGGAAGCCTGGTGAATTCCGTTACAGGCCGGCCCATTGCGGGCGCCTCGGTGAGTTACACCGGCACGACGCTCGCGGCCGCCGGAACATTGAAGAGCGACGCCAACGGCTATTACTTTCTTCCCCTGCTTTCCGCCGGCACTTACAACATCCGCGCGACCGCCGACGGCTATCAGGCGCAGCAGCTCGAACAACTCGAATTGCAGGTAGCGGGCCGCATTCAGATCGACTTCAAACTCCGGCCCCTCAGCGATGTCTGGGAAGCCGGGCAGTACCGCAGCGTGTTCCTTCCGGGCAGCAGGACGATCGTGACTTTTTACGGGCCGGACGTGGATACGAGCCGGACCGGATCATTCGAGGGCCAGCAGGGCAAGCGCGGCGTGCTCGACACCTCGGCATCCTACGTGATCGACCCGGCGCAGATCAGCGATCTGCCCCTTCAGGGCCGCGATGTTTACACGATGCTGGTCAGCCTTCCCGGAGTAACGGCCGACAATGGGACCGCGCGCGGCCTCGGCGTCAGCGTCGCCGGGCAGAGGCCATCCTCATCCAACTTTCTGCTCGACGGCGTCGAGAACGATAACTACCTCGTGACGGGGCCGCTGAACCCCGTGGCCCCCGAAGCTGTGCAGGAGTATCGCATCTCAACCAACAATTATTCGGCCGAATACGGCAGGACGGCCGGGTTCGTCGCCAACGCCGTCACCCGCGCCGGCGGCACGGAATATCACGGCGTCGGATACGAATATCTGAAAAACGACGTATTCAATGCGGAAGATTTTCAGGATAATCTCGCGGGATTGGGGCGCCTGCCGTTGAGGCAAAATCAGTTCGGATATCAATTCGGCGGGCCGGTTCCCAGGATATTGCGGGAACGGCTGTTTTTTTCGAGCGCACTCGAAGATTTCATCAGTAACAGCAGCATGGCGCCGGCGACCTACCAGCTGCCCACCACGAACTTCCTTCCCGCACTGAATCTGCCTCCGACGCGGCTGGCCTACCAGTTGCTGACCAGGTATCCGGGGCCGGCGATCACGGCGCCCTCCGGCGCGATTACGGCGCCTTATACGGTGAGCCAGCCCGTCGAGGTGGACCGTCTGATCGCGCTCGAACGTGGCGACCTCACCACCAACGGCGGCCGCGATCACATCATGGGCCGGTTGAACATCGCTCGCCTGACAGAGCCCGATTTCCTCTGGTACGTCTATCCGGATTTCACTTCAGCCCTCCACCAGCACACGACCGGAGCGGCCACGAACTGGATGCACACGTGGGCGCCGCGCCTCACCAGCGAATTCAAGCTCAGCTATAACGACGACGATCTCTTCTGGAATCGGGCGCACCCGGAGGTTCCGATTCTCGAATCCGCCGATGGCGTCCTGCTGCCCGGCAGCCAGGCGGCATACGATTACAGGAACCACAACAAATCCTTCGAGGCGATTTACAGCACCATCTGGACGCGCAACCGCCATGTGATCTCGGCGGGCGTCGGCCTGCTCTTTCGCTTCAACAGCGGGTATTTCAATCTTCTCGACAGCGGCGAATTCGGTTTTCAGGGTGCGATCAACTTCGCCTTCGACAGACCGTCGAGTTTTGAGGCGGCCACATCCAGGCTGTCGCCCACACCCGCGCAGCCGGATTCCAACCGCAGCTATCGCTACACGCAGACCTATTTCTTCGTCCAGGACAGCTTCCGGGTCAGTTCGCGGCTGACGCTGAACTACGGGCTGCGGTATGAGCGCTTTGGCTCGCCCGTGAACACAGGGGCAGTAAAGGACGCGCTCGTGACGCTCGGCTCCGGGGGCGATTTCAACTCGCGTCTGGCCGGGGCGACGCTGGCGGGTGGCTCAGGAGATCAGCCGATCTATGGCGCCGACAACGGCGACTGGGCTCCCCGGTTCGGGTTCTCATATGACGTGTCCGGAACGGCCAAAACGCTTGTTCGGGGCGGCTTCGGGTTGTTTTACGACCGGCCGTTCGATAATCTCTGGCAGAATGTGCGGCTCAATTCGATCCTGACGCCGGAATACGCCCTCACCACATCCACGACGAACTATCTGCAGCCCATCGCCGCTCTGCTCGCGAGCACGCCGAAGCAAAACCTGCTTTCCTCGACGTCTCCGGCGATGATCCTGATGGACCCGAATCTCCGCAACGGCTATGCCGAGACGGCTTTTCTGGGAATTCAGCAATCGGTGGGCGAGAACCTGACCGTTGAGATCAACGGGACGGCTTCGCGGGGGCGGCGGCTCATCACTTCGGACATCGTGAACCGGCAGTTCACCACAACCGCGGGATTCGACGGACGGCCGAATGAAAACCTTCCGGATATCGAATGGCGCTCCAGCCAGGGAACTTCCGATTACTCCGCTCTGACGGTGCTGACGCGTTATCGCCTGCGGACCCTGCAACTGCAGGCTGCATACACCTGGAGTCACTCTCTTGACGAACAGAGCGATCCATTCGGCGCGGAGGCCGTGAATCTGCAGTTCACTACGGTCGGCGGTTCCGGCGCCGCAGCGTTCCGGTCGTCTTTCGCGCAGCAGTTCGATAATGCGGGCGACCGCGGCAACTCCGCTTTCGACCAGCGGCAGAATCTTTTTCTGATGGGAATCTGGCAGTCGGATGCGCGGCGCCTGTTGATGCGGGGATGGCAGGTTTCCTGGCTGGCGGCCTTCCGCAGCGGATTCCCTTACAGCGTGGAGGCGCCGCAATTCGGCTTTGTGCCCGGAGTCGCCGCCGTTGAAAACCAGCGGGCCGATCTGATCAACCCGGCGGCGGCGTATCTTGCCAATCCGGCATCGGTGGCCGGGGGGAAGCTGCTTCTGAACGCTGCGGCTTTCGGCGTCCCGGCGCCGGGCACAGTCGGCAATGCCGGGCGGAACGCTTTCCGAGGTCCGGGCCTTTATGACGTGGACCTTTCGCTCGGCCGCACTTTTTCCGTGCCCCGCCTCTGGTTCGTCCAGCTCGGCGAGAGCACGCGGCTGACGCTGCGCGCCGATGCGTTCAATATTCTGAATCACGCCAATCTGAACAACCCGTCGCAACTGGTCCTCGGGCAGCCCGGTTTCGGCATCGCCACCTTCGGCCGTGAAGGCACGCCCTCCGGCTTCCCGGCCATTTCGCCGGTGAACGAGACGGCGCGCCAGTTCCAGATGATGGTCCGGATCGAGTTCTGATTCCGGCCGCCCGGCTCTCGCGGGACGGACGCGTATCGTAAACTGTTGTGGCGCGCTCGCGCATGCACCACACTCATTCGAGTCGCGCCTCCGGCATGGTTGGAACCACCATCTCGCATTACGAAATTCTCGAGAAGCTCGGGGAGGGCGGGATGGGCCTTGTCTACAAGGCGCGGGACCTGCAACTCGGCCGTTTCGTCGCGATCAAGATTCTGATCGACAACTCGGGCGACGGCAGCGACCATCGGGCGCGGTTCATTCAGGAGGCGCGCGCCGCCTCGTCGCTGAATCACCCCAATATCATCACGATCCACGACATCGTTTCCATCCACGACGCCGAGTGCATCGTGATGGAATTCGTGCGGGGCAAAACCGTAGCGGACCTCGTGGAAGCGGGGCCGATTCCGAGCATCGATTGCCTCAAATATGCAACGCAGATCTCCGACGCCCTCGCCGCGGCTCACAGCATCGGCATCATCCACCGCGATCTGAAGCCGGCCAACGTGATGATCACGCCGGACGGGCTCGCCAAAGTGCTCGATTTCGGGCTGGCGAAACTCGCGGGCGAAGACGATCGCGACGCCTTCGGGGAAACCGACCGCACCATGTCGATTCACGTCAACAACCGCCCGAAGACAGCCGAGGGCGCCATCATCGGCACCGTTGCCTATATGTCGCCCGAGCAGGCGCAGGGCCAGAGGATCGACGGGCGCTCGGATATCTTTTCTTTCGGCGCGGTTCTTTACGAGATGTTTACCGGCGAACGCGCCTTTCGCGGCAATTCCGGACTGGCGACCCTGACCGCCGTGCTGCGCGATAATCCGCAGGAATTCTCGAAGGTGAACGTGGAGGCGCCAGCGGAAGCACAGGAAATCGTCATGCGGTGCCTGCGCAAGGATCCGGACCAGCGGTTCCAGTCGATGCGCGACGTGAAGGCGGCCATCGAGCAGATCTATTTCGCGAGCCGGACAGGCATTCTGCAATCGTCCTCGGGCGTCTGGAAGCGTCCGCCTTCCATGCGGGTGATCCCGTCGATCGCGGTGCTGCCGTTTCTGAACATGAGCTCCGACAAGGAGAACGAATATTTCAGCGACGGTCTCGCCGAAGAAATCATCAACGCGCTGACGCGACTCGAGAATCTCCGGGTCACGGCCCGCACATCCGCATTCCTGTTCCGGGGCGCGCAGCAGAATATCCGGGAGATCGGAGAGAAGCTGCACGTTTCGAGCGTTCTCGAAGGCAGCGTACGCAAGGCCGGGAACCGCGTGCGGGTCAGCGTGCAATTGATCGATGTCGCCGGAGGAAATAATCTGTGGTCCGAGCGCTATGACCGCGAGATGACCGATGTATTCGAAATTCAGGACGAAATCTCGCAGGCGATCGTGGGCAAACTGAGAGTCCGGCTGGCGAGCCAGTCCAGCTCCAGCGCGAGCAGCGGTCTGACCTCAGGCCAGGCGCCGCGGCTCCTAGTGAAGCGCTACACGGAAAATCTGGACGCTTACAATCTCTACCTCAAGGGCCGGTTCGAACTCTACAAGATGACGCGCGAGGGGCTGGACACAAGCCGCCGGATGTTCGAAGAGGCCATCCGGCTCGACCCCAACTACGCGCTGGCGCACGACGGGCTGGCCTACAGCTGGTATCTGGAGGGCTTTCTCGGCTTCATGGCGCCGAAAGAAGCGATGCCCAGGGCCCGCGGGGCCGTGCTGCGCGCGATCGAACTGGATGAAACGGTGGGCGAGGCGCACTCGACGCTGGGCGTGATCCATGCCCTGTACGACTGGGAATGGGCCGGGGCGGAACGGGAGCTGATGAGGTCCATCGAATTGAATGGCGCATCGCCGGTCTGCCGCGATGCGTATGCGTTCTACTATCTCCGGCCGGTCGGCCGGATCGAAGAAGCGGTGAACGAAACGCAGCAGGCGCTGTCGCTCGATCCATTGTCGATTCTCATCCGCGTGCATCTGGCGTTTCTCTTTTACATCGAGCGCAAGTTCACGCACTCGATCGCGCAGTTCCGCAAGGTGCTCGAAATGAGCCCGCAGTATTACCTGGCGCACGCGATGATGGGCAACGTCCACACCTTTCTCGGTGAGTTCGACGAAGCCATCGGATGTTACGCGCGGGCGCGCGACGCGGATGCGAACAGCAAATTCGTCGACTCGCTCGAAGCCATGACGCTGGCGATGGCCGGACGGCGCGGCGAGGCCGTCGCGCTGCTCGAGAAAATCTCGCGCCGCGCAGCCAGCGACTATATTTCGCCCGTCAGCATCGCTTATGTTCACACGGCGCTGGGCGACAAGGACAGCGCTTTCGAAAATCTCGACCGCGCCGTATTCGACCGGGACCCGAACATTCTGGGGCTTCAATCCAATCCGATCTTCGAAAGCCTGAAAACGGACGATCGTTATCACGTGCTCCTGAGGAAGATGCAGCTGGAATAAGCGCGCCGGATTATTTATTCTTCACAAATCGAAATCCGAAGAACCCGCCCGCGCCGGGACCGCGTCTCTCTGAGTGCAGGGTAAAAGGAGCCCACGTCATGCTCCGAAGGTTCCGATCGGTCTTTCTCGCAGCCGCGCCGCTGGGCGCGATGCT
>CAZXCO010000238.1:0-1635 GCA_964639095.1 uncultured Solibacteraceae bacterium | reverse complement strand
TGCGGCGCGAAAAAATACGACGCGGTCGTCATCGATACTTCTCCGGCGATGAATCTGCTGACGTTCAACGCCCTGCTCTACGCGGAAGAGCTGATCATTCCCGTGGGCATGGATCTGATGGCCGTCATCGGCGCGCGCCAGACTTACAACGGCGTTCTGCAGGTGCGCGAGTTGTGGCCCGAACACAGACTCGATCTTCTGGCCGTCGTGCCCACCTTCGTTCACAGCGGCAATCATGCGACGCGCGCCACAATCGAAGCACTTGAGAAGGACCCGGCTGTCGGGAATCGCGTGTTCCGGCCGGGGATCCGGCAGTGCATCGATCTGAACTACGCAACCGCCAGCCACCAGACCATCTGGGAATACGCGCCGCGCAGCCGCGCGGCCGGCGATTACTCAGCCCTCCTGGAGCGGATTGAGAGCGGCGCAGTGCTGCACGCGTCCGGGATGGACGACCACGCAAGGGAGGATGGCTATGCCGCCGCGGCGGAAATCCAGGCCAACGTTTGAGGTCCCCGCAATCGCGGCCCCGCCGGGCGCCCCCGCCGGTTGGGTGTATCGCGAGGAGGAGCCGCCTGCGGCGCAAGACCGCCCTGTGCATCCGGACCACCTGAGGCGCGAATCCATCCTGAGACGCGAATCCATGCTGAGACGTGAATCCACGCTGAGACGCGAATCCGTGCCCGGCCGGTTTGCGGCAGCCGGTCTGGGTTTGCTTCTGGTCGGCGCCGCGCCGGTGGCATTCGTCTCTCTCGCCGCGCTCGGACTCGCGGCAACGCCCTTTCTGATGGCGGGACGGGCGCTCGGTTCACGCTGAATCCATCCGGCCCTGCGGCATTCCTGTAGGGTAGCTATATGGCGATTCTGCTGCCGCTCGTGGTGTTTCTGCTGCCGGTGGTCATTACGCCGGGACTCCTCTTTCACTACGACGTCACGCCGAAAATCGTTCTGCTGAGTCTGGCGGTCGCCGCGTGCGCCGCGTTCCCGGCGCAAATCGCCGCGGATCTCGCCGCGCTCCGGGCCCGCAAAGCCGGCCGCTGGTTCTGCTGGCTCGCGGTGGCCCAGGTCGTCTGGTACGCTGTCGCGACCGCTTTCTCGACGCGGCCCTGGTTCTCCCTGCTGGGCAGCAATTGGCGCCGGATGGGTTTGCTGCCGGTCGCGGCGCTCTGCGCCTTCGCCGTGCTAGCCGGCGGCCACCTCGCGCGAAGGCCCGCGGCGCTTGCGGCGATGCTCCGCGCCTTCACGCTCGCCGCAATCTGCGCGTCGGTGTATGGAATTTTCCAGTATTTCGATATCGATCCACTGCAGGCCGCGTCGGCTTACCATGCTCAGGCGGGAGACTCGACAATCGTTCGCCCGCCGGGCACTCTCGGGCACGCCGATTACTTCGCCTGGTGGCTCGCCATCGCTATGTTTTGCGCCGCTGCTCTGATCAGAATCGGGACGCCCATATGGAAGCAAACAGGCTTCGCCGCGTGCGTTCTTTGCGCCATCGCCATCGTGCTCAGCGGCACAAGGTCGGCCATCCTCGCGGTGGGCGCCGGCTTCCTCTGCTTCGCACTGCTTGCCGGATTCCGGCTGCGTAAAAAGCACCTCGGAGCAGTGGCCGCAGCCGTCGCTCTCTTCGCGGCATTC
>CAZXCO010000237.1:0-7632 GCA_964639095.1 uncultured Solibacteraceae bacterium | reverse complement strand
GTACAGGCTGTTCAAGCCCAGCGCATAGGCGCGGGTGCGCTTCCAGTCGATGGCGTCCGTCCCTTTCAGCACGAGCAGGCCCTGCTCTTCAAGCCAACTGTTCAGATCCACCGAACGGTCGAACAAGGTAAAGCCGTGGTCCGAGAGCACGATCACAGTGGCCGAGGGCTTTTTCTGCAGGACCTCCCCGATGGACGCATCCACGGCTTTGTAGACATTCAGTAATTCCGCTTCGTGCTGGCCCCACAACACGTGCGAGTTCTGGTCCACAGAAGAAAAGTAGAAGAAGAGCAGCCCGTCGCGGAATCGATTTAGCGAGTCCTCGAGCAGCTTCTTCTCGTCTTCGAGAACCAGACGGCTTTGCGACAGAAATTCGGGCAGATCGAACACGCCCTGCCGCAGCGCGGAGGTGTCTTCCGGAATACCCAGCGTGTAGAAGCGCCCGATTCGGCTCGCGATTTCGCGGCTGAACGGGCGCGGCGTCGAAATCGGCAGGTCCGGCGATTCGGGATCAGCATTCACGGGTGACACGTAGATCTCGAAACGCGGGTGCAATTGCTTTGCGAACACGCGCACCATGCCGCGCACGGAAACCAGATGTGGCAGCAACGGGAAATCCACCGGCAGCCAGCCCGACCATTCACCCTCGCGCACGACAGCCTTCGAATCCCCGATTGCCAGACGCGCCAGCGGCTGCTTCGGATCGACATCAACGATCAGGTCGGCGGAAGAAGTGCGATGATCCCGCCGCAGTGAGTTCGGCGGACCCTGCAGATGCAGCACGGCGCGCCCGTTCTTCACCTCGGCCCGCGAAATGACCCCGCCGCTGACCGCGCGCGGCGCCGCGCCGGGGTCATCGCTGTAATAGCTGAATGTGCCCTGCGTCCCTGCAAGATCCGGTGTCCCCATGCCGGCCAGTCCCTCGCCCGATTCCGCCGGCGGATAGTTCGCCGGCATGTGGACGATCGTGGCGGGAATGCCGTGCTCGCCCAGAATTTGCCAGAACGCCTTCCCCTGCCGCAGGGAGATGACGCGGGCGCGGGAGAGCGGCAGTTGCCAGGGACCGAGAGGGATGCGGAAGCGCGCCTCTTTGGTCTCCGAGGTCGAAAGAAAAAGCTGCATTGTCTCCGGATCCCGGTGGACGAAATCGAAAATGCCGTGCTGCTCCGGATCGAGGCCCGTGATGAAAGTCGACCATGCGGTGGGGCTTTGCGGCGGCGTTGTTGTGGTGAGGACAGTGAAGCTTCCGTGCTCCCGCATGTGAGCGAGGTTCGGAAGGTCGGCCCAGTGTCTCTCAACGAACCCGGGGTCCATCCCGTCCACCCCGATGACGATCACTTGTTTGCCGTTGGCCCGCGAGCGGCCGTGGCCACAGGCGGCGAGTCCGGCTGCAATGAGCAAAACCAGACAGACGAATCTACGCAAAGTGGATGACCGGTTTCCCTTCCATCCATTCCGGCGCTTCGATGCCAAAAAGCCGAAGCGCGGTGGGAGCCAGATCTTCCATTCCGGGCTCCCTGGCGTCAATTGTCAGATTTGAAAAAAGCATGCCGCCCGAGCAGACCACGAAGAGCGCCGTGCCTCGTCGCACTCGTTCCGCCGTCCGGCCAACGATTCGATCCATATCCCGGTATGCCTGCTCGTTTCCGCCGGTTTCAAAGACGCAGGCCACCACACCGCGGTCCTGATGTTCCAGCGCGCTGAAAAAGATGGACTCGCGTTCCTGACGGGAAAGTTTCACCTGTTCCAGAAAATCTTCCGGATCGATCACGCCTGCGTCGAGCGCCTCGCGGTCCGCCACGGCTTCGAGCGTGGAGAACGGACCCAGCAGCCTGGCGAGATAGACCGAATACTGGCGAGGATAACTGAGGGGAACTCTGGGCTTTTCCGGATCGATCTGCACGGGAGTGGCGTAGACCGAGAAGTCCTCTCCCGTTCGTGTGAGCAGAAAGCGCACGATTCCGCGTGTGCGGCCGAATTTCAAACGGACCCAGGGCGTGTAAGCGCGCAGCCGGAGATCGTGAGCTTCGCCCGAGATTTCGAGAACCGGCGCGCCTTCCGGATCGGCGATCCGGAAAGGCAGCACGCCGCCCGGCCCCTGGAGTTCGCCAGCCAGAACCCCATCCGCCTCCACCAGCGGATAGCGCCGGCCCGAGACCGCGCGCAATGCGCTTTTTTCCACAGGCCGTCTGGTAAACCAGGAAAACCCGGCGGGTATTCCCGGCGCAGGCTGCCCGGCCGCGAGCATTCGCCCGTCGAAGCGATCGAGCGGAACAGGCACGCGCAGGATCGTGCTGCCGATGTCGTGTCCCCCGAGGATCTTCCAGAACGGTTCCCCTCCACCGTTGCGGCCGGTCGCAAAGGCCGTCCAGGCAGCATCGGCAGGCCGCAGCCGCCGGTATCCGCCCTGAGCTTTGAGGCGCGCGAGGTTGGGTAGCTCGCCGGCGGCGATCATTTCTTCCATACGTTCGGCGTCGAGACCGTCGATCCCCACAAAAACCGCTTTCCTGACGCGCGCCCCGCGGAAGGCCCGGCCTCTGCGCGCCATCTTCAGCAGCACGCGAAACGGCCAGAGCAGCAGCGAGAGCAGACTTGCCAGCAGCGAGACGAGCAGCGCCAGGAACGAACCGAAAAACGCAAAGCCCGCGCCCGGCCCGATATAGGCGAAAGGCGCGTGGATCATGCGGCCTGATTCATTCCGTTCATGCCGGTTCCGTCCATGCTTTCAAGTATGAACCGGCTGGCTCCGTGCCCCGGCGCTATAACTTGAGCATGGCGTTGCTCCCGAAGATTTTCCGGTATTCCTGTGCGATGGCGCTCCTGGCCGCTGCGGCTTACCCGCAGGACCGCGATATCGCCGCGCGGCTCGCCAAATGGAAGAACGTCGAGATGCCCTTTCAGGCGGCGGGGCTGACTTCGAACGAACGCCGGATGGTGGACAAGCTCGTCGAAGCCTGCCGCCTGCTCGATGACGTTTACTGGCGCCAGAGCGATGCCGCCGGACTTGCCCTCTACAAGACCACGAAAGACCCCGCCCTCCATACTCTGTTGACCATCATGGGAGGCCGCTGGGACCTGATCGATGAAAACCGGCCGTTCGCGGGGGCGCCGCCCATGCCGCCCGGCCACGAGTTGTATCCCGAAGGCCTGACGCGCGCCGCCATCGAGCAGTACGTCAAAGTACATCCCGGAGACCGCGCCGCGATCTACAACCCCTATACGGTGGTCAAGAGGCGGCCTGACGGAAGACTCTACGGCGTCCCCTACGGCGAGGAATACAAGTCATTTCTCGTGCCGATGGCGCAGGCGCTGCGGGATGCGGCCGCCCTCAGCCCGGACGCGCAGTTCGCGCAGTTCCTGCGCCTGCGCGCGGACGCGCTTCTCACCAGCGATTATTACAAGAGCGATCTCGCATGGCTCGACCTGAAGAATCCGCGCTTCGACGTGATCTTCGCGCCGTATGAAACCTACCTCGACGATCTGCTCGGAGTGAAGACCTCGTTCGGCGCGTCGGTCCTGATTCGCAATGAGGCCGAGAGCCGGCCTCTCGCGGTCTACCAGAAGTACGTGCCGGAGATTCAGGATGCGCTGCCCGTGGAAGCCTCCGCGCGGCCCTCGAAACGCGGCCACCTGACCCCGATGGAAGTCATGGATGCGCCCTACCGTGCCGGCGACCTTCGCCACGGATACCAGGCGGTCGCGGACAATCTGCCGAACGATCCACGCATCCACCAGGAAAAGGGGACGAAGAAGATTTTCTTCAAGAATTTCATGGACGCCCGTGTATCTTACGTGGTGCTGCCCATCGCACGCCTGCTCATGCAACCGGATCAGGCGGCGAAAGCGTCGGCAGAGGGATATCTCGCAGCCGTCCTGATGCACGAGATTTCGCATGAGCTGGGTCCGGACTTCGCGCGTCGCGGCGGCCGCCAGGTGGACATCCGGGAAGCCATTGGGCCCGCCTATGCCGGACTCGAAGAAGCCAAGGCCGACGTTGTGGGAATGTACGGTCTGAAGTGGCTGGTCGATCATGGCGCTCTGCCGAAACAGCGGCTGGACGAATACTACGCATCGTATGTGGCGGGAATATTGCGGACTCTGCGCTTCGGCACGGGAGAGGCCCACGGCCGCGCCCAGATGATGGAGTTCAGCTATCTTGCCGAACAGCACGCGCTTCGATACGAGCGAGGGCGCTATGCGATCGATTTCGCCCGCATGCCCGCGGCGATCACGGCGCTTGCCAGAGAACTGCTGCAGATGGAAGCAACCGGCGACCGGGCGCGCGCCGAGGGGTGGTTCACGAAGTACGACCGGATGCCTCCGGAGCTGAAGACCGCCCTGCTTGCGACCTCAGCCATTCCGGTCGATATCAATCCCGTCTTCTCATTCCCGGACAACGTGAAGTGAGCAACACGCCGGATACCCCGCAACGTTGATATATTCTTTTTGGCCGCACAGTTTGAGGAACAGGGGAGGTTTTATGAAATCGGGAAGAATACTCACCATCGCACTGGGCGTCGCGGGCGCCGCCGCCATCCTGAGCTGGGGGCAGGCTCCGCCGGCCGGGCAGCGCACGGGTCCGGGCGTGCAGGCAGCGCAGGATGCGAAAGAACCCGAGGTTCTGAAGGGCTGCAAAAATCCGCCTCCGGCGCGTGGCGCCGCGCGCGGTCCTGCCGCGGCAGGCCGTGGACGCGCAGCAGCCGCCCCGCCGGCGGGACCCAGAGATTACAAGGTCACGGCGATTCCCGGCGTCATCGCCGCGGGCCAGCAGTGGAAAGAGGTCTGGAAAGTATCGGGGAATAACGCCGACGGCTTCATCGCCTCCAAAGACGGCGGGCTGCTCATCGCACAGAACGACAACAGCGCGGTGGTGAAGCTCGACAAGAACGGCAAGGAGTCCGTGGCCTACTCGGGCACGAACACGGGCGGAGCGCTCTCCATGAATTCGAAGGGCGTTCTGTTCCTCAATAATCGCGGCCTGAATGCCGAAATTATCGAACTCGCCCCGAAGCGCCAGGTCTTCGCGAACAAGTATCAGGGCGATTCTCTCGATTGCCTTGGCGGCGTGCTCAACGATCTGACGGCCGACAGCAAGGGCGGCGTGTATTTCACCCAGGGCGGCCTCCTCTATGCCAATCCCAAAGGCGTGATTACGAAGTACGGCGAAAACCTTCGCACCAACGGCGTCATCCTGAGCCCGAATGAGAAGGTGCTGTATGTGACGGACGGGCCGACGGTCGCGGCGTTCGACGTGCAGCCCGATGGCTCGCTGACCAACCAGCGCGAGTTCGCGAAACTCGAAGCGGGCGGCAACGGCGACGGCAGCACTGTCGATGCCGCCGGGCGCCTCTACGTGAGTTCCGGGCCGGGCGTACAGGTCTTTTCACCCGAAGGCAAGTATCTCGGGCTGATTCCGACGCCGGAAAACATCATCAGCGTGGCCTTCAGCGGTCCGAACAAGAAGACGCTGTACGCCATCATCAGTCTGAGGAGCCCCAGCGGCCAATCGGCCCGCATCATTTCGATTCCGATGATCGCGCAGGGCTATAAGGGCCGGGCGAAGTAAATGCGAGGCGCGCTTCTCCTGACCCTCGGCGCCGTTCTGGCGCTCGGAGATGCTTACGCGGCGCCGTGCGACCGCGCTTGTCTGAAAGCGGTCCTCGACCAGTACCTCAACGCCGTGGCGCAGCATAACCCTTCGGCCGCGCCGCTTTCCCCCGGATTCCGGCAGACCGAGAATGCCAGAGTGCGCCGGCCCGGCACGGGGCTCTGGCAAAGCATGAAAGGGCCAGGCAAACTGCAGCGGCGGTATTTCGATCCGGTCAGCGGGCAGGCCGGATACTTCGGCGTGATTGAGGATGCGAGCGGCCCGGCAATCGTCAGTCTGCGGTTGAAGGTGGACGGCCGTAAAATCACCGAAGCCGAATGGGTTCTCTCGCGGAAAGGCGACCCGGGCATCGGCCCGCAGGCCGGCGCGCAGGCGAACGCGGCATACAACAACGTGGACTATCTGATCGCTCACCCGCCCGCCGAGAGAGTGGTTCCGAAAGGCGAGCAGCTTTCCCGCGAAGATATGGTCGCGATCGCCAACAGCTACTTCGACGGACTCTCCGCGCACGACGGGACGCTCATCCTCGCGCACAAAGGCTGCATCCGGATCGAAAACGGAACCCTGACGACGCAGCGCCCCGAGCCAGGAGGCGGCACAAGCGACTGCACGTCGAATGGAGCCATGAGGAACATCTTCGCCGTAACCGCGCGGCGCTATCCGATTGTCGACGAGGAAGCGGGCGTGGTGCTCGGGCTGGTCCTCTTCGAGCGCAAGCCGGGAGTCACGATGCGGCGCAATTTACTGAGCGAATGGTTCTCCATCGAGCAGGGAAAAATTCGCTCGATCTACGCCGCCATGTATTATCCCGATCAGGAAGCCATGGCTCCGAACTGGCCGCCGTTCAGCGGGAACTGGCCGGTGCCGCCGCCACCGAAGTAGGCCGGCCGCGCCTGGGCGTTCTAGCCGCGCGAGGCGCCGATCAGATGCTTCCGGAACCAGCCCGCCGCTGATTCCGCGACCTGCTCCAGCGCGCCGGGTTCTTCGAAGAGATGCGTTGCGCCGGGCACGATCGTGAAGTGCTTTTCGCAATGCAGGGCCGCCAGCGCGGCATGGTTCCATTCGATGATCTGGCGGTCTTCCCCGCCTACGATCAGCAATGTCGGCGCTTGCACTTCCGGAAGAACCTTCCGGGCAAGGTCGGGGCGGCCGCCGCGGGATACCACTGCACGCAGCATTGAGGGGCGCGCCGCGGCCGCGGTCAGCGCGGCGGCAGCTCCCGTGCTGGCGCCGAAATATCCAATGGGCAAATCGCTCGTCGCCGGTTCTCTCTGCAGCCAGTCAATCGCTTTCAGCAGGCGCCGCGCCAGAAAATCGATATCGAAGCGGAGGCGACCCGTCAACGCGTCGATTTGCACTTCGGCTGCAGTAAGAAGCTCCATGAGCAGCGTTCCGAACCCGGCGTCCCGGAGCGCCGCGGCAACATAGCGGTTTCGCAGACTGCGCCGGCTCCTGCCGCTGCTGTGCGCGAACAGAACGATTGCCCCCGCGCCGGCCGGCATCACCAGATCGCCCGGCAGCCCTTCCGGAGCGATCCGGACCGCTTGTTCTGTGCGTCCCGAAATCATGTACAGTCCGGACTCATGGAACCTGGTCACCGCCCGCGCGCCGCAGCAGGTCCTGCACTTCCTCGTCCGAAGACTGGGAGAAATCCTCGTACCAGACGCCGACCGCGTAAAACGGCTCGGGCGTTCTGGCGCAAACCACCTCATCCACCCTGTGACGGAACTCCTCGCAGGTCTGGCGCGAAGCAACGGGAACGGCCACCACAATGCGTTCCGGATGCCGGGCTTCGACGGCGCGAGCGGCGGCGAGCATGGATGCGCCCGTCGCCAGCCCATCGTCGACCAGAATGACTGTCCGACCGGCGATCCGGGGCGGCGGGCGGTTATCGCGATAGAGAGCCTCGCGCCGCTCGATCTCGCGGCGTTCGCGCGCGACAATTCGATCGATGCTGCCGCCGGAAATACCGAGTTCATCGATCAAAGCCTGATTCAGGATGGTGGATCCGCCGCTCGCGATCG